>JAFYQC010000240.1 GCA_017547265.1 Kiritimatiellia bacterium
ACGGCGTTCGACAACAAGCTGCGTCCGACGGACTTCGAGGGATTCGTCGGGCAGGACAAAGTGCGCGACCGCATGCTGCTCGCGGTCAAGGCCGCGAAGGAGCGCGGCGAACCGCTCGACCACGTCCTCTTCTCGGGGCCGCCCGGCCTCGGAAAGACTACGCTTTCCTATATTCTCGGCGAAGCGATGGGGGTCAACGTCAAGACGACCTCGGGTCCCGTCATCACCAAGCCAGGCGATCTCGCGGGGCTTCTCACCTCTCTCGAGCCGGGCGACATAGTCTTCATCGACGAGATCCACCGCATGGCGAAGACCGTGGAGGAGTACCTGTACTCCGCGATGGAGGACTACGCGATAGACATCATGATTGACCAGGGGCCTAACGCCCGCTCGGTGCGGCTTGAGCTCCCGCGCTTCACGCTCGTCGGCGCGACGACGCGGATCGGGCTTATCGCGGCTCCCCTTCGCGCACGCTTCGGATTTGTCAACCGGCTCGATTACTACGACCCCACCCACCTCGCGGAAATCGTGACAAGGAGCGCGGCGAAAATCGGCGTCGACATCGATGCAGACGGCGCTCTCGAGATTGCGCGGCGCGCGCGCGGTACCCCGCGTATCGCGAACAACCTCCTTAGGCGCGTGCGCGACTACGCCCAGGTAAGAGCCGGCAACTTCATCACGGGCGACGTTGCGAAGGAGTCGCTTTCGCTCCTAGAGATCGACCCCCACGGCCTCGACGAAATGGACAGGCGCATCCTCGAGACGGTGTGCGTCAAGTTCGGCGGCGGTCCGGTCGGGCTTTCGACCGTCGCCGTCTCTGTCGGCGAGGAGCCGGACACGATCGAGGAAGCGTACGAGCCGTTCCTCATCATGGAGGGATATCTCGAGCGCACGCCGAAAGGCCGTGTCGCGACACCGCTCGCGTGGCGCACGCTGGGGCTCGACCCAGCCGCGCGGCAGGGCGAACTTGGAATCTGAAACGCACCCATGACACCTTAACTATGGATGCGACAGCGAGAAAACCTGGGAAACTGCGACGCTGGCTGCTTTGGTCGGCCGTTGTCATCGTTGTCGCGATTGTTGTTTTTGTCCTCTCGATCCCCTTCCTCCTGACGCACATACCGATCCCTCCGCTTGAATTCGACCTGTCTCCCTACCTCAAGGGCAAGGCGGCGGAACTCGTCACCTGCAAGAAGGCAACGGCAAACGTCAAAATCGAGCGGGACAGGACGGAGGGATTCCGAATCCACGCCAATGGCAAGCTGCTCGACTGGCCCTATAGCGCCTCGGCGCACGTTCGATTCGGCTTCGTCCGCGCAGACGGAAGCCTCGCACTGATGCTCGACGAAACCGACTGGAAGGCCTACGTCGACTTTGGCGCGCACTCCACGCGCAACTGGCATTTCACCGCAAACATTCCAGAAACGCATGTCACCCAGGACAACGCGGTTCTCGCGTCGATTCTCGCAAAGGCAATGCCACCCGCAATCTCTAACCTCGTCTTCTCTGGGAAATTCAAGCTCGACGCAGGCGGTGACTGCACGCCAAAGCGTCCCGTTCCCGCATGGACGGTGCGCGGCACACTTGCCGACTTCGATGCGGATCTCGAAGTCGGTGGAAAGCCGGCGCACATCGACGGACTGAAAGTGCGCTTCGGCGCGGACGGAATCGCCGACCATCGCGACATTGCGCCCCTCTTCCCGCGCGCGAACGCGGTGGAGTTTGCTGGCTTTACGCTCTCCAACGTCTTCGCAAGCGTCCGCGCGACGGAACGGTCGTATCTCGTCACCGAAGCGGGAGCGGACTGCTGCGGAGGGGAACTTAAGCTATACTCGCTCTTCCTCGACCCAGAAAAGCTGACGGCGGGGGCAACGATCCTTGTCGACGGCGTGGACGCGGGCGAGGTACTTTCGCGCATATCGGCCTTTCGCGGCGACGCGTCGGGACGACTTCACGGCAAGCTGCCGTTCTTCCTCAAGGACGGCAAGACGCTCCGGCTAAAGAACGCCTACCTCTTTTCAAAGCCAGGCGAGACAGGAACGGTGCGTGTAACGGATGCGGCGCCAATCCTCGACAACCTCGAGCGCGGCGGCGTAGACGAAAGCACTCGCAACAATCTCGAAAAAGCGCTTGCGAACCTCGACTACAAAGTCCTCAAAGTCGAACTCATGCGCGGGAAAGACGCCGAGGACTCTTCGCTCGGCTTCAAGCTAGAGGGAACGGCGACGCATGGGAATACGACAGTTCCCGTGAACCTCAACGTCACCTTTCACGGAGACCTCGACCAGCTTATAAACACAGGAATGAAACTAAGGAGACAGACAAGATGAAAGCAGAACTCGCCCTTGCCGCGACTGCGGCGCTTTGCATCGCGGGAGGATGTATCCAGGTTAAGACCGAAAGCGAGATCAAGCCCATCCACATCACGATGGACGTGAACCTCAAGGTCGACAAGGATCTCGACAAGGCGTTTGCCGACGAGAACCAGCAAAAGCCCAAGGGCGACTTCAAGGCGGTCAAGGAGATGGTCGACAGGCAGGCGGCCGGCATCACGAACCGCGCGATGCTCGAGGAACGCACCGGCGCGACAGACGACGACCGCATCTTGATTGCAGAAGAAAACGCCAAGCGCATGAAACGATTCAGGGATGTCGCGAAGGACAACGGTACGACGATCGAGACCGTCCAGAAGCGCTACGCCGTAAAGATGCAAGAGAAGATCCCCGCCGGCGCCTGGTACCAGGACGACTCTGGCAAGTGGCTGCAAAAAAAGTAGCAGCCGCAAGCCGCAAGGTCAGACGAGTGTAACGTATGATTCTGCGGCGGAGAAGCGGTCAAAGGCGCAGTCGAGCGTATCGGGCGCATGGGAATCGGACGAGAGGATGAACTTTACCCCTCTCTCCCGCAATAGCGCACGGAACTCCGCCGACGGATAGGCGTCGTCCATCCAGCCACGCGAAATCGCGCCCGTGTTCACCTCGACAAGCCGACCCGACGCGGCGACGACATCGGCCGTTTTTACAAGCTCCTCGCGATACCAGTCGGCGCTCTCGTCGAAGTACGGGAACTTCGTGTTGAACTTGCGCACAAGGTCGAGATGTCCGATGATGTCGCAGTCGTATGTCGCCACCATCTCCCGCTCCTGCGCGAAGTACGCATGGAGAAACGCGACAAAATCACCGCCAAAATGATCGCGAACGCCGTTCAAAAGTCCGTCGTGCGTGGCATCAAACGCAAAACGCCCGCCGTCGGGAGCAGTAATGTAGTGCGTCGAGCCGATGACGTAGTCGAGGTCGCCACGCTTGAAACCGGTGTCGTACTCCGCCTCGATGCCGCAGAGGATGCGGATCTTGCCCTCGTACTTCGCAGCAAGGCGGCGGATCTCCGCCTTGTAGGCGTCAAGGTCCTTCACCATGTCGGAGTGCGACGAAAAGCCGAGGACGTCAAAGCCCTTCTCGATCGCGGAGACGACCATCTGCTCGGCCGTTCCCGCGCCGTCGCAAAATGTCGTGTGGGTGTGGAAGTTTGTCTTCACCGGACAAGACCTTCGTCTTCGGCGCAGCCGAGGACGAGGTTCATGTTCTGGATTGCCGCGCCAGACGCACCCTTGCCGAGGTTGTCGAAGCGCGCGACTAGAACGACGCGCTCTCCGTTGCCATAGGCTGAGACTTCGAGGGAATCGCGCCCGGAAAGCCCGGCAGATGAGAGAAAGCCCCCTTCCGCCGCCGCAGGATCGTCGGCAAAGCTGACAAGACCAAACTGGTAATAGTCACGGTAGCACGCCTTTATCGCCGCGAGGTCGCGGTCAAAGAGCGGCACCGTCACTTCCATGCCGCTGTAGTGTGGCACGACGATCGGAGAGAAGCAAGGCGCGGCATCAAGGCCACAGACCTTCACCATCTCGGGGAGATGCTTGTGAGACTGGCCAAGCGCGTACTGCCTACCACCCGCAAGCAAATCCCGTTCCCCATTCCCCGTTCCCAGTTCCCCATACTCCGCAATCATTTTCTTGCCGCCGCCGGAATAACCGGTGAGGGAGAAAGCCGAGAGCTTTTCGTCTTTCGCAACGATTCCCGCACGGACAAGTGGCTCGACAAGGGCAATGAAGCCAGAGGCGTGGCAGCCTGGGTTCGCGATTCGCTTTGACTTCGCGATTGCAGCGCGGCGGCCGACGAGTTCGGGGAAGCCGTATTCCCAGCCGTCAGATGTGCGGTGGGCGGTGGAAGTGTCGATGATGACGGTGTTCGGGCTCTCGACGAGCGAGACCGCCTCTATCGCCGCCGCGTCGGGGAGGCAGAGAAAGGCGACGTCGCAGGAATTCAGCGCGTCACGCCTTGCAGAGACATCCTTACGAACTTCGTCGGGAAGCACGACTAGTTCAAGATCCGCGCGCGACGAAAGCCGCTCGCGGATCCTGAGGCCGGTCGTCCCGGCACTTCCATCAATAAAAACTCTCTTCACTGACCCCTGACTCCTGACTACTGACCACAGACTCCTGACCCCTGACTCCTGCCCCCTAACTACCGACCCCTTATTCCCACTCGATCGTTGCCGGGGGCTTCGGGGTGATATCCCAGACGACGCGGTTCGCGCCCTTTACCTTGGTGGCGATCTTCTCTGCGACCTTGGTCACGAACTTGAACGGAAGCTCGACGATGCCTGCCTTGACGAACTGCTGGGTCGAGATCGCGCGGATGGCGATCACGTAGCCGAACGTACGCGCACCGTTCTTGACGCCGACGGACTTGACGTTCGTGTTGATCGCGAAGAACTGCTGGGCCTTCTTGTCGAGACCTGCCTTGTGCATCTCGTCGCGGAAGATGAAGTCGGCCTGGCGGAGAATGTCGAGCTTCTCCTTCGTGAGCTCGCCGATGCAGCGGACCGCGAGACCGGGGCCGGGGAACGGCTGGCGCATGACCATCTCGTCGGGAAGCCCAAGGAGCTTGCCGACCTTGCGGACCTCGTCCTTGTAGAGGTACTTGACGGGCTCGACGAGGCCCTTGAAGAGAATGTCCTTGGGAAGGCCGCCGACATTGTGATGGGCCTTCACCGCCTTGTGACCGCCGACGCCCGACTCGATGATGTCGGGATAGATCGTGCCCTGGCCGAGGAACTCGATGTTGCCATACTTCTTCTGGAGGTCGCGAGCCGTGTCGGCGAAGACCTTGATGAACTCGCCGCCGATGATCTTGCGCTTCTTCTCAGGATCCGTCTCGCCCTTCGCCTTGTCGAGGAAGCGCTTCTCGCAGTCGAGCGCGATGAGGTTGACGCCGAACTGGCCCTTGAAGACCTTCTTGATGATCTTGCCCTCGTTCAGGCGCATGCAGCCGTGGTCGACGAAGACGCAGACGAGCTGCTTGCCGATGGCCTTGTAGAGGAGCGCCGCGCAGACGGACGAGTCAACGCCGCCGGAAAGCGCGAGCAGGACCTTCTTATCGCCGACCTGCTTCTTGATCGCCTCGATCTCTTCCTTGATGTACTTCTTCGCGTTGAAGGTCTTGCCGACGCGGGCAAGGCGCTCTTTCTCTGCCTGGTTCATGTTTTCTCCTTTATGCGTTAAACTTTGGATTTCAAGCTTTCCCCAACCGCTGCCCTGCGTACTTCTTCTCGTGGATGGGCTTCCACCACCACTCGTTGTCGAGGTACCATTGCACCGTCTTGCGGATGCCGGTCTCGAAGTTCTCCTCGGGCTTCCAGCCAAGCTCGTTCATAAGCTTCGCCGGGTCGATCGCATAACGGAGGTCGTGCCCAGGGCGGTCGGCTACATAGGTGATAAGGTCAGAATAATGGGACAGCTGGGACGAATGGGACGTCTGGGACAATGGACGCAACTCGTCGAGAATCGCGCAGACGGTCTTGACGACTTCGAGGTTCGTGCGCTCGTTGTGGCCGCCGACGTTGTATGTCTCGCCGGGAACGCCCTTAGCGTTCACGAGGCAAAGCGCCTTAACATGGTCGTCAACATAGAGCCAGTCGCGCACGTTCGCGCCCTTCCCGTACACAGGGAGCGGCTTTCCGTCGAGGCAGTTCAGGATGATAAGCGGGATGAGCTTCTCGGGGAAGTGATAAGGCCCGTAGTTGTTCGAGCAGTTGGTGATCAGGACCGGCATGCCGTACGTGTCGTGCCACGCGCGGACGAGGTGGTCGCTCGACGCCTTCGACGCGGAATAGGGCGAATGGGGCGAATAGGGGGTCTTCTCGGTGAAGAAGCCGTCATCGCCGAGAGTGCCGTAGACTTCGTCGGTCGAGATATGCTGGAAGACGAAATTCGGATTCGTGCGCCACCTCTTGAGCGCCGCCTGGAGAAGCGTCGCCGTGCCGACGACGTTCGTGCGGACAAACTCTCCGGGGCCGTCTATCGAACGGTCCACGTGCGACTCCGCGGCAAGGTGGAAAATCGTGTCGGGCTTGAACTCCTCGAACGCGCGATCCATCGCCGCCTGGTCGCAGATATCCTCGACAAGAAGCTTGTACTTCCCTTCGACTTCCTTCAGCGACTCGACGTTGCCAGCATAAGTAAGCTTGTCTATGACGAGGACATCGCGTCCCTCGCGGCAGAGATGGCGAACGAGGGCGGAGCCGATGAAGCCACACCCTCCCGTGACGATACAGCGACGACTATTCCTCATCGGCAAGCTCCTCATGTACAAGTTTGCGCCTCGAGCCCGTTTCGGGCTCTCCCTTACCAACCTGCGCCGGCTTCCCTTCGGCGTCCTTGGCCTTTGCGGCTTCCGCGCCCTTCTTCGGTCTGTAGCCGTAGCCATAGCCGTACCCGTAGCCGCCGTACCCGTAGCCGTAGTGGCGATGTGACGTCGGATCGAACACGGACACGTTCGAAACCTCGACGTCGTTGACGACAACGCCGAGTATGTTCGCCCCGGCCTCAGTGAGACTCCTTGAGCAGTACTGGATGGGCCTAAAGTGCGTGCGGTCGGGGCAGCACATGATGATGACGGAATCCACATGCGCCGCGAGCGAGACGACGTCGCCCACGATGCCGTACGGCGGCGCGTCGACCACTACGCGGTCGTAGTTGGCGCGAGCCCACTCGAAGAAGTCGGTTACCGCTGCGGAGCCAAATATCGTAGCGGGAGAGACACCTTCTGGAGGAAGCGAGCAGATGACATCGAGACCAGGAACAACAGACTTGTTTACGAGCTTCGCGAAGTCCGGCTTTTCGCCGCCATTCGCCGACTGCAGGACATGCGAGAAACTCCTGTCCTGGGTCAGCTCGAGCCCCCAGATCTTGGCGAGACGCGGACGCCTAAGGTCGAAGTCGACGTGAAGCACCTTCTTGCCAGTCTGCGCGTGGGATATCGCGATTGAGGTCGACGTAATCGTCTTGCCCTCGCCAGGCTGGGTCGAGATGACGAGGAGGCAGTGCGTAAAGGCCTCATAGCGCGGCGAATCGAGGAGGTTCCTAAGGCCCGCGACGGCCTCGGAGAACTGGGAGTACTTGTCCTCAATGAGGAAGCGCGCGACCTGCTCACGGCGCTTGCGGCGGACATGCGGAAATACGGCCAGGACCTTAAGGGCGAGACGGCCCTCGATGTCGGAGAGATTCACGACCGTGTCCTCGAGATTGTCTATGACGAGCACGAACAGGAACCCGAGGCCGAGCGAGAGCACGACGCCAATGCCGAAGATGATTATCGGATTGGGGAGAACGGGCTTTGTAGGCACCGTCGCCTGGCGAGCCACGCGGACGATTTCGTTGTTCGCCTCGGACTGGATGCGCATCTTGTTCTCCTCGAGGATGAGACTCTCGAGAAGGCGATGGGCGACGCCGTATTCCGCCTCGAGCTTGCCAAGACCAGACTCCGCGAAGACGATCTGCTGTTCGACGGAGGCGAGGTCGTTCCTTAGCTCTGACTGCTTCTGCTTGAGGTTTGCAAGCTGGTTCCGGACGACCTGCAGCGTCGAACGGCCGGTCAGGAGAGCGCGCGAGCTCGCATCAAGGAACCTCTGGCGAGCAAAGTCGAGCTCCTTCTTCTTGGCGACGACCTCGGGATGGTTCTCGGTGTAGGAGACGAGAAGGTTCTGGTAGGCACCAGACGCGTCCTGGAAGGCGCGATACTCCTTGGCGATCTCCTCGGCGCGCGGAACGCCCGAGGCCAGCGAGCCAAATGTCTCGGGATCCTTCTGCACCTCGGTGAGGAGCTTCTCCCATTCGGTCAGCTGGGTCTCCTGGGTCTCGAGGGCGAGAATGTCGGCGGTCGTCTTGGAAAGCCCCTGGGAGATCGTATCGCGAGAGGAGCGCAGGTTGTCGACCTTGTGGGTCGTGCGGAAGTCGAGCAGCTGCTTTGTGATCTTGTCGACGTCGCGGCGCTTCTTCTCGACGTTCTCGTGCGTCTGGCTGACGGCCTTGTCGCAACGAACCTTGTTTTCCTCGTCGGTGTACGCCTCGATTGACTCGGCGTAGGCATTCGCGAGAGCCGCGGCAAGCTGGGCGGACTTGGAGCGGACGGCAATGGTGATGATTCGAGAGTTGCGCTGGAGCTCGAGCTTCGAGTCAACGAGAGTCGCAACGATGTCGTCGTCGGAGACGGTCGAGGCGGGGTTGCTCGTCCTGTACTGCTGCTGGATCATCAGCACGATCTTCTCGGAACGCCAGTCGGAGATTCGCGTGTTGAAGATTTCGGCGTAGTTAGCGCCGAAGTCCGGCATCGACTCGTCGAGGGCGCTTGAAGTGCCGCGCGTGACGCGCCTCATGTCGATGGTAAACTCGCTCTTCGCCTCGTAGATCGTCGGCGAGATGCGGTAAACCGCGAACGAGACAATCAAACCGACGAGAAGAAACACGAACACCGATAGCCAGCGTTGCGAGACGACCCTGAGCATGCGGCTCATCGTGACAGTGCCGACGATCGAGCCGTCTTCGCCCTCGCCGCCATAACCGCCATAGGAACCATAGGAACCGTAGGAGCCATATGCGCCATAGGCTCCGCCATACTTGGGGCCGCCTCCATAATACATTGGTCCCTGTCCACCGCCATAATACATCGGGCCCTTGCCGCCGTAGTACATCGGCCCAGCAGCCTTCGTGCTTCCGTAATAGAGGGGTTTGTCCGCCATGTCTTATTTCTCCGTCAAAGAGTCGTCGTCAGTCTTTTTAGGCGCCGGGAAGGCGCTGCCGGCCATCGCAAGCATGGCCGCCGTCAGCATCATCGTCTCGGAACGCCAGAAGGAATGGTCGTAGAACCCACACGCAGCTACGACTATGAGCGCAATCGGCCCAAGCGCGCAGGCGGGATGGAAGATAAGCGCACCAAAGCTATGGCGCGACTTGGAAAGAATGTCTGCAACGGCATGGAACGCACGGAACGCATACGTCCACAGGAGAAAGAGCAACGGGGCCAAGAAAAACACGACTCCGGTTATCCCGCGCTCCGCGAGCATCTGCATCCACCCATTGAGCGCGCCTGCCTGGTTGGAGGCGAAAATAGCCCAGTCAGCCTCCTTGGCGTTAAACCGAATGTCAAATCCAAAGGTGCCAAGTCCGGTGCCGAGCCATGGATTGTCCTTCCAGACTTTCTCGGCCACCTCAGAGAGCGCCGACCTAAGCGCAAGAATACCGTCGGGAAGGAGCTGCGAGCCCTCTTCGCCGAAGAAAATAGCCAGCTTCTGGGCCTTGATTCCCTCAGGCACAACGCCCATCACGAAAAGAATGGGGAGAACCGATGCCACGAGTAGGAACGCGAGGCACTTCGGAACGACGAGACCGCCCATGCGACGATGGGCATACGCAAGTGCACACGCCATCACGACTACCGCGCAGGCGGCGTATGCCAGTATCACAATGTCGGGCGAGAAGAGATAGAGACCTATGGCAGAACCGCCAACCGCAATGGCAAGCAGCGGCATAGCGCGGTTCCACTTGCGTTCGAACGCACCGGCTATGGCGACCATCGAGCCCATGAAGCAAAGCCCGAAAGCCGTTCCTGGATATGTGGCGTCAACGGTTGAACACGCTGCGTAGCGCAGAGCCACGGGGTTTTCAAATACGCACGCAAGAGCAGCGACGACCGCCGCTACGCCGGCGAGAAAGGCGGCAATAAAGAGAAAGCATACGCGCGCAGACTTTCCCAGCGCATGGCGACCCGCCTGCATTAGGACCGCCACGCCCACTACGGAAGCGAACGGGAGATAGCCGCTACCGTCTACACTGCCAGGAAGGAAAGAAAATATCGCGTCGGAGAGACTCCACACTGCCTTTTCGGCATCATACGACATTCCAATGCCGACATTTAGCCATCTGATGCCCGCAACCAGGACGAGAACTAGCGAAAACCAGAATAGCGGGTCGAGAACTATGGAGGACGCTACGCGAAAGCGGGCGTCATGCAACGTCTCGTCCACGCGGCGCGATGGCTCGAGAACCGTCCAGGCCAACGCAAAAAGCGCGAGCCATATGACCGTCCTCGCCGTCCATGTGTCGTCGCAAAACGGGAAAAGGAACAGCGGCGCAACCGCCAGCAAGGCAAGGTGCGCCGCCAGGCCGTACTTGGATATGGCCTTCTGCACTTCAGTACGTCAGGCGCATACCGACCGTGCCGCGGAAGCGGTCGTAATCGTAGTTGTGCCCGCGGACATCACCGCCGTCGCACATGTCAGTCTGGTACTCAAGCCTTCCATAGATCTGGAGGAAGCGGTTGAGCGTGTAGTTCAGGCCGAGACGGGCAGTGATGATGTCGTCGTCGTAGTCGTAGCCGCGCGTGTAGGAGTACTCGTGCGTCTCACGACGGTAGTTGAGGTCGAACGTGGCGTTGAGCTTGCCGCGGATCATCGAGTGGGCAACACCCCAGCTGATGGAGTCGACGCGGATGGCGCTGCACATCTCGCGCTCTGAGGGCTGATAGTAGCTCGCGGCGAGGAGCATCATGTTCCACGTGTCCGTGATCTTCCACTTGCCCGAGACCTGGTAGGTCCAGCCGTCGATGTCGTCGGCATCGCCATCTGCATACTCGAAGCGGCTCCAGCCAGTCAAGATGCGGTACTCGATCTTCTCGGTCGCACGCGTTCCAAAGCCAGCCATGACGGTCCAACCGCGGGATTCGTCGGAGTAGCGGACATTGTTCGGAACATTGTCCTGCCAGTACCAGCCGTAGTTGGCTGCGAGAAGGAAGTCAGTCCACTTCGAAGCGGCATAGCCGATCTCGCCACCGGCAAGCGCACGCTTCCAGCCATAGAGCGGCGCATAATCTTTGACGTTGTTTTCGTAGTCAAGCATGTAGTAGGAGGCGTCAATGGCCGCATGGAGATGCTCGTTAATGCGACGCTCGATGATGCCAGCCGCCTGGAACGTCTTGCGGTCGCGGCCAATGCCCCTGCCGCTATGGTCGGACATGTCGTCGTCCTGGGCAATCTGAGTGAAGCTCTCAGTAAGGAGGACGCTCCAGCCCTTCTCGTTCGCGAGCGAGTCAGCCCACTTGAACGAGAGGTTCTCGCCGAAGCTGGACTCGTTGAGCTGGTTGCTGTAGCGGTTGTAGGCGTGATACCTGTACCACGCGCGGCCGGCGATTTCCCAGTTGTCGCCCTTGTATTCCGCGCCGAGACCGGGATTGACAACCCATGTCGAGCCATCCTTCGCATGTTTTGCGGAATCAACATTTGAGTCGTATGTGTACGAAAGCGACACATACGGACGGAGCGTCATGCGCTCTCCGATCTTGAAGCCACTGGGCCTGTCGACAACGTCAGCGGACACAGTCAGAACCGATGCAGACACGACCATCGCCGTGGCAAAAGCTGAAAACTTAGCATTCATTATTTTTACCTCCAGTTCTCAAAACTATCTTTAGTGAACCTATCTACGTTAGGGATAGATAATCGGTTCATTGGGCGCGATGCGCGAGCCGCGCTTGTTGGCAGGATTGTACTTGGCATTGGGATCCATCGTACGAGGAAGCCTGGAGAGCGACGCATTCGACGTAAGAGGATCAACGCCATCGGCGATATCCATGGAGTTGGGGTCGCTAAACGCCGGGGAGATCAGCGCCGTAATCGAAGAGGAGGCATCTGAAAGGCTGCACTCGCTCGCAAGGTCGGCGGCAAGCGCGTCGCCAGCGGACGTGAACGGCACAACGAGAACCATGCTGAGATCAGGCTGATTGCCGGCATCGGCTGCGCCAAGCATTGGATCATAGGTCTTCTCA
>JAFYQC010000020.1 GCA_017547265.1 Kiritimatiellia bacterium
CGACGCTGACGTCTCGGAGTATTCGACCGACGGCACGGTTCCGGCGGACGGGATATGCCGACCGGGGCTCCACAACAAAGCCGGGCGCATCCACTGGTGTGGACACGGGCACAACATCTTCTGGCGCAACATCAGAATAAAGGAAATTCGATAGGGGGTCGCGGGCGAGATAACGAACGTGACGCGGCTCTATGACGGCTCTGCGGCGGGTGGTCTGATTTTTTTATCACGTGAAATAAAGTGTGCTTTATAGGGGGGTACCTTCCCGCGCCCTGCTATTTAAAAGTCCCAGGGAGGAACCGTGGCTGCCATGCCTCCATAACTTCAAAGGCGGCAAGAACCTCGTCAAGAGGGGCGTCGTCAGGCGGCATCGTGGGCGGAAGGGGCATGCAATCGCGCGGGAGGGCGGAATTTCCCCCTGTGGCGCGTTCGTCGGTCCTGGTCGGCTCTTTGTCCGTCTCGTGCGTCGGGCGCACCTGGGGCGCTTCTCGCGGCTCCGTGGGGGTGGTCGGCGCTTTGGGGTTCTCCGTCCGAGGCGACACGGCTTCTGGATTGAGATACAGAAGTGATTGATGCTTGCCGTTGTTGAACCTGCGGACGCCCGGCAAGCGCGTGCCCGTTCGCGGGCGCATCGCCTGTTCGTCTGCCCTGAAAGCGGGGTCGGAGTCGGCGGCGAATAATCCGCGCAACTGCCTGCACACGATCTGCCAGTCCGATAGTGCGTCGCATCCAACGTGTAGCAGACCATGAAGCGACTTGCCGCCCGAATAGACGATTGCGGCAACCTTCTGTGCAAGCGGCGAAGTTGAAAGCAGCCCCTGCCAAAACGCAGCCTGTGTTTTTAGCGGCATCGAGTCAAACTCTATCACGACGAACGGGAGTCGGGCAAGGCATGATTGTGCGATATAGGATCTCTTTCCGTCTGACGTCTTGCCCTCCGCGCCAGAGAAGGGGTTTGGGACGATAAGATCGCCGGGAATCGTATCTGCGTCCTCTATCATCGCCAACCAGTCGCGACAGGGCATGAGGTTTATTCCGATTTTCCCTGTGGTCGGCGCGTCGTCGCGGAATATGTGTAAATTGTCGGCAGAGTCGAACATCGAGGTTAGAAACGCCACGGTCTGCGCCCTCGCATCCTTGGGAACGGCGAACGGCGAGAGGGCGAGAAGATCGGCAGATGTTGCCTCGTTGCCACCTGAAGCCACCATGTCTCGGACATAGTGTGGGAAGGTTGGCGGGGGATTGGGCTTTGTCGCCAACGTTCGAGTCCAGCTGGCTTGCGGGCGGTCGCCTTGTGGGTGTGCCGTCTTCCATGCCCGCCGAATGTCGGCGTCACGGTTTCTCACGCCTGCTGCGTGTGCGTCCGCTATGATTTCATCTGCGGACATTCCCGCTGTCTTTCCCCAAAAGACGAATGTTGGTTTGCCTTGTCTGGCCTCAAGCCCTGCCCATGTCGCCCCAGGCCTGAAGTCCGCAAGCGCTGCTTCGTATGCCTTGCGTGGTGTTGCCCGCTCGGATCTGGCGAAGGCCTTATCATGATGCTGTTTCATCGTCTGTTTCCCTCATGGTTTACGGATTTATGATTTTCGGATATGGTAAACCGTAAATCAGCAAAGCAACCCCGAAGGGATGATTTACGGTTTCCCGACACCCTCCTTTAAGGTGTCGGGGACGGTAAGTCATCATCGGTTGCCGGGCTGACTGAGAATTTGGAATCATACTCCTTGATCTTTTCGGGCGTGCCGACAAGCCATCCGCCGTTCTTTATGTTCTTCACTCTCCCGTCTTCCGTGCGAACCTTGGCGGGGGTCTTGGCGATGACGCCTTTTTCGACAAGCGAATCAATCGCAGTGCGCAAACTGTCTCGTCCAAACGCCGCGCCTTCGGGCGTTGCCCTTATGCTCTGCCGGAATGTTCCCATGCCCATGAGTTCGCTTTGATCGGCGAAGTTGCGCACCGCATCTTCAAGGGCGTTCAGTTTCAGCTTTTCGCGTTTGGCCTTGTCCTTTGGGTCGGAAGATGCTCCGCCGCCGCGCCGCGTCTGTTTCACGGCTGCCGGGGTGTCGGGGTCGGCATCGAAAATCTGCTTCGTGGGATCGAATCGGATTGTGAGGTCAGGCGGCGACTGGCGGTAGCGGCATGATGTCGAAAGCACGGTGTACCCGTCTAGTTCGTGCGGCGACAGGGCGAACGAAAAGTCGTAGTCCGCGCCCGCCGTATAAGATCCCGCGCCACGGTCGGCCATGCTCTTCCCCTCCGTGCTTCCCTTTGGGTCGTGCCCTATCATCAGCACGGCGGCGGCTTCTGCCAGCGCATCGCGGAATTGCAGCACTCCGCGCAACCCGGCGGCAGAGTTTTCATCCTCGCCGTCGCCAATGAGCTTGTAGCGCGGGTCGAGTATGACAAGGTCTATTTCAAGCCTGCTCACCTCTGCCACAAGCGCGGGCGTATGCTCTCGCAACCTGTCTGCCTTGCCTCGGAGATTTACGACGTACAGCATGTTGTCTGCGGGCGTTGCGCCCGTTGCCGTGCCCATCGCCGCGCCGCGTTCCCATGCTCCCCGATCACTGAGTTCCAGGTTGAAGTAGGCGCATCGCCGAGCCTTTGGTACTTGCATGCCGAGGAAGGGCCGTCCGGCGGAGATGCACAGCGCAAGCTGCATCCCGAAAAAGGATTTCCATTGCTTGCTTTTGGCGTTCAGGTCGCCTTTCATGCCATGCGCGACAATATCCGTTATTATCCAGTCGAACGGGGGTGGCTCGTTCGCCATGAATTCGCGCCAGTCGCGAAAGGCTATGCCAGCCGCCGCAAGTTCGTCGGCGGCATGCGCGGCCGCCGCTTGTGCGGTTGCCGCTTCGATTGCGTCTTGGATGTCAGACATTGCCACCCCTGTCAGCGCGTCGAGCCGTTGGCGAAGTCCACGACCGATTTGAGCCGTATGCGGTTTACGCCGTCAAGCGGCACTACCTCCAGCCGTCCCAATTTCACCAGCCGGTACACGGTCGGGCGGGAAAGGTTCAGCCGCTTCGCCGCTTCCGTGTACGTCACAAGTCGGCAGTCGTCGTCTGCCTTTGCCGTCATGCCGTCCGAGCCGTTCAAGATGGCATCCACTTTTGCCAGAGTCTGCGGGGTCGCCGCGAGCAGCTTCATCATTCGTTCTCGTTCACTCATTGCGTTTACTCCATGCCGCGTCTCGCCTCGGCGGGCGGTCATCAAACCGTTGCGACGCTCCGGCGCTCGCCGAATCGCGGACGCAACCTTGGCTTGACACGCCCGATATTATTTCACACGATTTTTGCGAGAAGTCAAACTTGCGTCAATTGGTTTTACGGCGTGAAACGCGAAACGCCGTCCCAGTCAACAGGGGCGGCGTTCTGCGCGTAAAAAGGTGTGTTGAAAAAGTTATTTGCGCTTGCGGTTTTGACGCGACTTTGATTTTTCGGCGGCTTTGGTTTTCTTCTGCGCAGACCGCTTCACCTGTGCGTTGTGGACTATGGCCGCAAGAGTCGCCTCGTTCGGCGCAAGTTCAAGCAGTTGATATGTCTTGCCAGTAGCCGCGCTTTTATAGACATAATCTGCGGCGCAGGTGTCAAGGCATCCTTGGAAAGTTGCCCTGCATTTTCCTGCGCACCCGTCTTTGTACTCGTCCCATTTCGCTACAACGGCTTTTTGCATCTCTGCACAGAGTGTTGGAAGGGGGAGGGGCTGGACATCCCCGGATTGAGATATACCACGCACCCACTCGCGCCATTGCGCCAGTTCGTCAAGCACCGCCTTTGAATTGTTCGCTGCTTTCTTCGCCGCCGCCTGCGTTTCGCGTTCCATGTTTTGCAGCGCGTCAAGTTTGCCGCCCATCGCCGCGAATTGATCTTGCACCATCTTCTTGAAATCGTCAATCATGTCCGCTTGTGGCGTGATTGCGGCAAATTCCTTTTCCATGTCGGCGGGTGTCATGCCCCAGAAATCTGCCGTCCCAGCCGCCCGTTTCGTGAATATGCGCATCATGCCTAGCGCGGTCGCGTTTATCTGAAAATTGATTTGCAGGAAATCGGCTGCTCTCTTGAGGCACAATAGTTCGGCAATGGTCACATCCTTGCGCAATGACGTTCTGCCGCCATCTACTAACGGCCCGGCGAACAGGAAACGATTGAGGAACTGCGCAAGCAAAAGGATTTCGTTCCCCGTGAGGTTTTTTGACGCCTGCGCCGTAAACTCCGCAAACTGCGCCTCCGTCGACAGCCCGCCAAAGACTTTCCGTGCGTTCTCGATCATTGCGTTGATATTTTGGGCAGCGACTGTGTATGCGTAGAAGTCGTCAATTGGCGTATTGGCGATTTTAAGAAGTTCCTTGTGCCGCTCTTCGCTTGTCATATTTCAATCCTCCGAAAAGAAACGCCCCGCCCATGAGGTGAAAGTCGCCGGGATTGATCGGCACTCATGGGTGAGGCAAATGTCAAATTGTCTTTGTGTGCTTTCACTCGTGACCCTCATATTATATCACAGCCCCAGCAGTCTGCGGGCAAGTGCCTTGCGTTGCTTTTCGTTCAGCGTGGCTATCATGTCATCAACCGAAGTGGTAGGCAGGGCGGGCGTCGTCGCGGCAGTCCGCTTGCGGCGGGATGTGCCGTCGCCGTCCGGCACTGTGCCGCGCATTTGGCGGCGCGCACGTTCTGCGGCGTGTTTCTTTTCGGGGTTGTAATAATTCTCAAGCGTCGTTTCCGCATCGCCATGCCCGACAATGCGCCGCACGTCCTCGACAGGAACGCCAGCGTTTAGGGCAAGGATTACGAATCCGTGCCGGAAACTGTGCCAGCCATAGACGCTTGCCGCCCGTTGCCCAATGCCGCGCTTTTGCCTTGTGCGCTCGATAAGGTCAAGGCGGTTTTTTCGCCGTGAGGACTTGGTGGCCATAGGGCGCAAAGTCTCGCCTGTCAGTTTCTCGATGTCGCGTAAGTCCATTGAGATTTGCGAGCGCTTGACGTTCAGCGCGGCGGCAATGTCAACGGGGCGGTTGCCAGCCTTGAAACGGTTGTAAACATCCAACAGGCGGTTGCGCTTGTATTCCGTGAACCCTGCATTGTCTATCACGTCGGCAAGTTTGCGGGTTGTCTTGCCGTCCTTGCTCACATCGGTCGCGGGCGGCTTGTCCCCGAATACTGCACGGGCGAAAAGGGGCTTTACCGCTTGAATGATTTTGTTGCGCATGGTGTGGTGTCCCATTTCGTTGGTGTGGTTGTAGTCCCTTGCGAATTTGGGAAACACGAAGGGGGATGGCTGGGTGCCATCTCCAGGAACGGCTGCGTATTCGTTCAGCACTTCCATGAGCCGCCCGAAGATCGGAATGGTGACGCGCACGCTCGCCTTTGCGGTCACGCAGTCTATCAGCCCGCCGCGCAAGTCCACGTCTGCCCATTTGAGGTTGCACACGTCCCCGATTCTCATGCCCGTGCAAGCAGCGGTGACTACAAGCGGGTAGATTTCCGTGCCCCGCGCAAGTTCCAAAACCCGTTCCGTCTCGGCTGCGTCCAATGCCTTGCGCGAAACCTTTTTGTTCTCGCCGTTGCCGCCGCCGCGCAACTGCATATTGCTGAATGGATTGATGCGTGACAGCCCAAGCCCCTGCAGCCGGGTGAAGGTGCCGCTGATGAGGTGTTTCATCTTTAACACTGTTTCCCATGAGTACGTCGCCTTTATGTGGTTGAACCATGCCGTTGCAATTTCGGGCGTCATGTCGTTGACAGTTTCGCATCGATTGTGATGCTTGCGGGCTTCTGCTTGCACGAACGCGGTGAAATCCTCAAACCATCCCTTTACCATCGCGCACCAGGCGGGTGTCGGGGCTTTCCCGCGCGACACGTTCTGCCAGTTCGCAAACAGCTTTGCAAGCGGCAGCCCGCCCAAGTCCTCGCCCGTCCGCGCCTTGTGCGCCTTGCGCTGAAGCTCGGCGGGGTCTTTCTGCGATTCCCTGCGCCATGCGTCGAACGCCTTTTTTGCCGCCTTGCGCGAACGCTCAAACGCTGCGTCGCCCTTGGCGGTCAGCCTGACATTCCCTGCCTTGTCAACGGGGATTCTGCCGTCAACCGACACGTTTAGGTTGGTTTCTCGCTTCTTGCCTTTGACGGATATGCGCCCGTACCATGTCGGGCGAAACGTGCCGTCGGCGTTCCTAACTATTTTCAACCCCATCTTGCACCACCTTTCACAATGGTTTTTGCCGTTCGGTATTGTCAGCCGCTCGGCTGTGTGATATACTATGTTTACAATGATTGACAACGCGAAACAGTGTATCACAGTATCGGGGCAGAATCAAGGGGGAAGTGGGGGACAAAATGGGGGACGGAAGCGGCTCTGAACGAAATGCCCCCTATAAAATTTGGGAAATATCGAGTTAAAATCAATGCTTTGGGAGCAGAATGTCGGAGGTTCAAATCCTCTCGCCCCGACCAATTTTTCTCCGCTCGGCCTTGGGGTACTATGAAACGCATGACTCATAAACTGTCAATGGCGGTGATGGCGGTTGCCATGCTCGTCGCATCTGCTGAAGCGGAGGCGCGAGATGCAACGCCAAGCACCAATGAGCCGGCGTTGGTTTCGATTGTTCCACACCCGCGGCTGTTTTCCGACGCGGCCGGTTTTGGCGCCGCCAAGTCGCGGCTTGAGTCGTCCGAGGTCGGGCGCAAGGCGCTTGATGCGCTTATGCGATCAGCGGGCACAACTCTCGACAAGCCGGTTCTCGAGCGGAAGATGGAGGGCAGGCGGCTCCTTAAAACCTCGCGCACGGCGCTTGAGCGTATTGGCAATCTCTCGTTTGCCTGGCGCGCGACTGGCGAGCGCAAGTATGCCGACCGTGCAATCGCCGAGGCAAAGGCGGTCGCGGCGTTTTCGGACTGGAATCCATCTCACTTCCTCGACGTAGGCGAGATGACGCTCGCTGTAGCGGTTGCGCGCGACTGGCTTGATGACGCGCTCGACGATGCCGACAAGCGGCTTCTCTCAGAGGCGATCCTCAAGAAGGGCCTGACAAAGGGCGACGGCAAGACGCTCCACGCAGGATGGTGGACAACCGCGCACAACAACTGGAATCCGGTTTGCCACGGAGGGCTTGCCGCCGGCGCGGCTGCGGTTCGCGAGGATTACCCCGAAGTCGCCGAGGCGGTGTTGCGACGTGCACGCAAGTGCCTGCCTATCGCGTTCGCGGCGTATGAGGGCGGGAACTTCCCCGAGGGGGTCGGATATTGGAGCTATGCGTCAGACTTCGTTGCGATAGCGCTTGAAGTCTTGTCGCATCAGTTCGCAGACGGAGTGCCGGAGCTCTTTGCAGCAGAGGGCCTTGCCGAGCAGGGCGAGTACATGGATCTCATGACCAGTCCGATTGGACTCACGTTCAATTTCTCCGACCCCACTACGAGTCCATTTGCATGGAGAGGTCCTGATGCGGCGAACTGCTATTTCGGAATGAAGTTTGGGCGAGGCGGCGGATTTGCCGCGGAAGCCGCCCGCATTGCCGGGAAGCGCGGCTTTGGTCGCTTTGCCGCGTTTGCGCTCTTGTGGTCTCGCACTCGCAATGAGGCGTCGGAGCCGGAACCAGTTCTATGCCGTTCGTTAGGCGGCAAGAATCCTATTGCCATTTTGCGCAGCGGCCTCAACCTGAACGACTGGTATGTTGGCGTGAAGGGCGGCACGCCGTCCGCCAGCCATGGCCACATGGACATTGGATCGTTCGTGCTTGATGCTGGAGGCGTTCGCTGGGCGTGCGACCTTGGCTGCGAGGGGTACGGACGCATCGAGGCCATGAAAATCGACCTTTGGAACTCGGCGCAGGGCTCTCCCCGCTGGTCGCTTTTCCGGCTTGGCGTCGAAGGACATGGTACGCTCCAGATTGACGGCGCTCAGCAGAAGGTCGATGGGCGCGCGACATTTGTCCGACCTGTCGCGCCGTCCGTTCCTTCCGAGGCAATACTCGACATGACGCCGGTCTATCCCGCCGCGAGGAAGGCGATACGTGCATTTTCACTCGGGCAGAACGGGCTGCTCATTCGCGACCGGCTGGCCGGGCTAAAGCCCGGGGCGGTCGTGACTTGGAACATGAACACTCCGGCAAAGGCGACTGCGCAGGGGAACATACTTGAACTTGAGGCGAAAGGCGACAACAACGTGGTGCATAAGATGACGCTCGCCGCTTCGCCTGCCGACGTCAAGTGGAGCGTCGTGCCGCTCGACGAGCCGCGCACGCCGGCCGATTCGCCGAATCCTGGCATAAGCCGCGTTGCATTTTCCGTCGTCGCCGACAAAAACGGCGATGCCTCGTTATCAGTTTCGTTTGTACTTTATGAGAAATAACAGACAACCTATGGCTTGTCCATGCACACTTTGCGCCTGTGCCGTCTTTGCGGCAATGACCTTTAGAGTGGCGTTTGCGCAGTCCTTAGTCGAGATGTCGGGGTGCGAGACCGGAAAGCTCGTCGCCTTGCCAGACAAGGCGTTCGCTGACTTCAGGCAGCTCACCGACAGGAGAATTGCCGAGATACGCGCGACGCCGAACATGGAGATCCCGGCCGGTGCGGAATGTCGCTATCTTTCCGAGAAGGGTGACGACAACTTAGACGGCAAGACGCCCGCGACTGCGTGGCGCACGACTGCACGCCTCGATCGTGAGAAACTTCCCAAGGGCGCGTTTGTCCTCTTTGAGCGCGGCGGGCTCTTCCGCGGCGGGCTCAAGGCGTCAGAGGGCGTCACTTATACCGCCTACGGGAAGGGCGCGAAGCCGCGCATCTACTCGTCGCCTGAAAACGGCGCCGATCCCGCAAAGTGGGAGAAGACGGACGTCGAAAACGTGTGGCGCTACAAGATCGGCAAGGCCGACGTCGGCACAATCGTCTTCAACGACGGCGAAGCGCATGCGATAAAGATACTTCCAGTCTACAACGACGACGGAACTTTCACGCAGCAGTACGGTGGTCGTCCATTCAACAACGGCTACAAGGACCTCGCGGAAGACCTGCATTTTTGGCACGACTATTCCGAGAAGACCGACTTCAAGCCGTTCGCCACGGGAAGCGGATATCTGTACCTCTATTCCAAGCAGAATCCCGGCGAGAGGTTCAAGTCCATAGAGTTCAACGTGAGGAAGCACGGCATAGCAGTGGGCGGCTCGAATAATGTGCATGTTGACAACCTCTGCATCAAGTACGTCGGCTCCCACGGAATTGGTGCTGGCACGGTCAATGGGCTTCGCGTCACGAACTGCGAGTTCGGCTGGATAGGAGGCTCGATCCAGGCGGAGCGCATTTTCGGACGCAAGTGGGCAGTTCGCTACGGCAATGCGGTGGAGATCTACGGCGGCTGCGAGGGCTACACGGTCGAGAACTGCTATGTCTACCAGGTGTACGACGCGGGACTCACGCAGCAGATCAACGTCGGCAAGCTGGAGGAGCTTCGCGACCAGAAGGGGGTCAGGTACGCGCGCAACGTAATCGAGAACTGCAACTACTCGATCGAATACTTCCTTGCGCTTAGGTCGTTCCGCGAAAATCCCAGCCGCATGGAGGGCTTCGTCATTGAGGACAACCTCATGTGGAATGCTGGCGTCGGTTTCTGCCAGCAGCGCCCTGACAGGAGCCAGGCGGCGCACATCAAGAGCTGGCGCAACAATAGCAACAGGGCGACTGGGTACGTTATTCGCGGCAATCTCCTCGCGTGCGGAGCTGAGATGCTCGTTGAGATATCGTCTGGGCTTTGCAATCCCGACGGCAGCGAATCGATGCCGAAGATGGAGGGCAACGTATTCGTCGGAACGAAAGGCCAGCGCTTTGGCGTCCTAAACCAGGGGAAGCCGGTAGATCGCGTCTATGACGAGAACATAGCGGCGGGCCTTGGCGAGAAATACTCCGCAAACGTGTTTGCTACTCATAAGGAGTGATGGAAAATGAGAATACTGCACATGCCGATTCTTGCAGCTGCTTTCGCCTCGCATTGCGCCCTTGGGATTGTCCTGCCCGTCTGCGAGGTTGTGGAGCGTCCGCAGAAGAACGTCTCGACGTACCCAGGCCGCGTCGTGCCGATCGCGCAGGTCGACGTCACTCCCCAGGTGTCTGGCGAGATCCTGGAGGTGTGCTTTGCGAACGGCGCGGAGGTGAAGGAAGGAGACATGCTCTACCGCATCGACCGAGTGAAGTACGAGGCCGCAGTCAAGAACGCGGAGTCGAAGGTCGCCGAGTGCAAGGCCAAGTCGTCCTATGCTGAGCATTCCTACTCGCGGTACCGCAACCTGTCCGGCTCCAGGGGCGTGTCGCAGGACGAGATCGACAATTCGCTTGCGCTCCGCGACTCTTCGCGCGCAGCACTTGCCGCAGCCGAGGCCGAGCTTGTCGCTGCGAAGGACGACCTAAAGCACTGCACCGTCGTCGCGCCGATCTCTGGCCGCATCGGTTCCACCGCCAAGACCAAGGGCAACTACGTCAGGGCTGGCGGAGACACGCTCGTCTCCATTGTCCAGCTCTCGCCGATCCGCGTAAGGTTCTCCGTCTCCAACCGCGAGGTGCTCGACGTGTTCGGCGGAGACGTCGCCTCTCGCCGCGACGCCGCAGAGATGTCCGTGACGCTCGCGAACGGAACCGCACTCGGAGAGAAGGGTGTCATTGAGTACGCAGAGAATGCGGCGGACTCCTTCACCGACACACTCACGCTTTATTCGCTCTTCGAGAACGCCTCGCGCTCGCTCGTCCCCGGCGGAACCGTGGCGGTGACGCTCGCCTCAAAGGACGGCGTGATGCGCCCTGCCGTTCCCGCGTCCGCGGTCCTGCAGGACACGCAGGGTCCGTACGTCTGGGTCCTCGGCGCGGACTCGAAGGTCGAGCGGCGCTCGATCGCGCGCGGCGAGCTCGACGGCGGGTTCCTTTTCGTCGAGAAGGGACTTGAAAAGGGAGAGAGAGTCGTCGCCGATGGTGCGCACAAGGTGCGGCGCGGCATGGCCGTGGAGGCCGCGAAGTGAGCGCTGACGACGTTCTCGCGGGCTATCCGAGCCTGTCGCGCATGTTCCTGCGGCGTCCCGTCACGGCGAGGGTTGCGGCGCTGGTGCTCGTCCTTGTTGGGGCGTTCTCGCTCACGAAGATGGCGGTTTCGGAGTATCCGCACATAACGCCAGTCACGATCACCGTATCCGCGACGTATTGGGGCGCGAGCGTTGAGGCGCTTAATGGATCGGTCGCGCAGGTGATGGAGGACCAGATCAACGGCGTGGACGACATCTGGTACTACAAGTCCAACTGCTCGAACAAGGGGCTCTACAACTGCTACTGCACGTTCCGCCCAGGGACCAACTCCGACATGGCGCTTGTGAACGTGCAGAACGCAGTCAAGCGCGCGGAGCCGAAGCTCCCCGCCGAGGTAGTGCAGAACGGCATAACGGTGAAGAAGTCGCCGGAGGACCGGATGGTCATGTACATGTTCATGACCGATGGACGCGAAATGGACCTGATGGAGCTTTCGAACTTCGTCGAGAAGCAGGTCGCGGACGCGGTGGCGCGTCTTGACGGCGTCGCGCAGGTGGAGACCGGCGGACGCACCTACGCGATGCGCGTGTGGCTCGATCCTGTAAAGCTCGCGGGACTCGGAATTTCTGTCGACGAGCTCAAGAGCGCCATCCTTTCCCAGAACGTCCAGGCCGCAGCAGGAACGGTCGGCGCGGAGTACGCGAACAGCCATCTCACGTTCAAGATCAATGTAAAGGGCCGGCTCAAGACAAAGGAAGAGTTCGAGAACATCGTCGTGCGGACGAACCCCGACACCGGCGCCCAGGTGCTCGTGAAGGACGTCGCGCGCGTCGAGCTGGGCGCGAAGGGGTACACCGTGCGATCACGCTTCAACGAGAGACCGGCAGTGTCGCTCTCAGTCTACAAGGCGCCGGAGGCGAACGCCGTCTCCACCGCGAAGCGCGTCAAGGCGGAGGTGGAGAAGTGGATCGAACGCATGCCCGCTGGCGTCGAGGGAGTGCTTGCGGACGACACGACGGCGTTCACGCGCGTGTTCCTCCGCGAGACGCTTAAGACGCTTCTGATCGCGCTTCTTCTCGTCGTGGCTATCACGTATCTTTTCCTACAGGACTGGCGCGCGACGTTTGTGCCGGCGCTCGCGATACCGATCTCGCTCATCGGCTCGTTCGCTTTCCTCGGCGCCGTCGGCTTCACGGTCAATGTCCTTACGATGTTCGGACTCATCCTCGTAATCGGCTCGCTCGTGGACGACGCGATAGTCGTCGTGGAGAACACGCAGTCGCTCATGCGGCGCGAGGGCCTTTCCGCGAAAGAGGCCGCGGCGAAGTCCATGACGCAGATCACGGGAGCTCTGATAGCGACGACGCTTGTGACTCTTTCGTGCTATCTGCCGCTCGCGTTCTATCCCGGCATGGCGGGCATGATGTACAGGCAGTTCTCGGTCACGATGTGCGTGGCGCTCTGCCTTTCCACGTTCGTCGCGCTTGTCCTATCGCCGGTTCTCTGCGCCGCGCTCCTACGTCCGCCGCCTGAGAAGCAGCCTCGCGTCTTCCTTCCGTTCAACTGGACGCTCGACAGGAGCCGCGCCGGATACCTCCGCGTCGCCGGGCTATTCGTGAGGCGTTTTTTCATCTCGATTCCGCTCTTCGCGCTCGCCGCTTTTGCGCTCTGGTGGACGACTGGGAAAGTCCCGACGGCGTTCCTCCCCGAGGAGGACCGCGGCTACATCTCGCTCTATCTGCGGCTTTCCGAGGGCCAGTCCCTAGATCGCACGATTGCGCTCGTCGATGAGATACATGAACGCGTGGAGAAGATACCCGGCGTCGAGTCTATTTCTTCGACGTGCGGCAAGTGCAGTCTGTGGGGGTCGGGCGAGAACCTCGCGGGAATCCTCTTCCGCCTCGACCATTGGGACAGGCGCAAGGGGCGCGGGATGACGTCGAACGACATACAGGACAAGATCAAGGACGCGCTTTCCGACCTGTATTCGGCGGAGATGGTCTTCTCGCAGCCGTCGGCGATTCGGGGGCTTGGCGGCGGAAACGGGGTTGGGTTCAACTTCTGCTCGGTCGACGGCATGGAGCCGGAGGAGCTTCTCGAGTCCGTCGACGCATTCCGCGCCGAGCTTCTGAAAAGCCCGCTCGTCAAGTCCGCCGCGCACGGCTTCACCGCCTCCACGCCGCAGCTCGAACTCAAGCTCGACAGGCGCAAGGCCGAAATGCTCGGGATTTCGCCGAAGACCGTCTTCTCGACCTTGCAGAACAAATTGGCGTCCTACTACGTGAACGACTTCAACCTGAAGGGCGGGGTCTACGAGGTGAAGCTGCAGAACGACCCAGATTCACGCGCTTCTGTGAAGGACGCGCTTGCCATACGCATTCCGACGTCGAACGGGGATTCCATCCCGCTTTCGTCCATCGGAAACATCGAATACGTCGGCGGCACGCGCGAGACGATGGCGTACAACAAGATGATCGCGGCATGGTTCACGGTCGTACCGAATCCGGGTGTGCCGTCGTCGGAGATCATGAATCTGATCGAGTCGACGCCGAAGCCGAAGGGGTGTGCGATTGAGTGGGGACCCGTGCAGCTTCAGGAGAAGGAGAACGAGGGTAGGCTCAAGTGGCTCGTGATCGCGGCTTTCGTGTTCGCGTACCTCTTCCTTGCCGCGCAGTACGAGAGCTGGGTCATCCCCGCGCCCGTGATGCTCTCTGTCGTTGTCGCGCTCCTCGGTGGGTTCTTGGGGATGTGGCTAACTCATACGCCGCTCTCCGTCTACGCGCAGCTCGGCTGTGTCATGCTGATCGGCCTTGCCGCGAAGAACGCGATCCTGATGGTAGAGTTCTCGAAGCAGGAGCGCGAGGGCGGTGCGACGCCTCAAGACGCCGCGCTTCGCGGCGCGGACCTTCGCTACCGCGCGGTGATGATGACGGCGTGGAGCTTCATAATAGGCGTCCTCCCGCTCGTCTTCGCCAGCGGCGCGGGCGCGGGCGCGATGCGCGGCATCGGAATCTGCACGTGCTGCGGCATGCTCGCGGCGACACTGTTCGGCATCGCATTTGTGCCTGCTCTCTACGCCTTCTTCGAGCGGGTCAGAATTAGATAGGGAGCCCCCGCCTTGGAATCCGCGGGCAGCCTCAATTCCCACTTGACATACATACCCGTAGGTATGTATAATATGCGGCAACAATGGCAAGAAAAAGGAAAGAGGACGCTGAGAAGACGCGCAGGAGGATTCTTGCGAGCGCGCTTTCGCTCTTTGTAAAGAAGGGCTACGAGAAGACGACGTTCAATGACATCGCAGCACGGCTCAAGATGACGAAGGGCGCCGTGTACTGGCACTTCGAGTCGAAGGAGCGGCTTTTGGTCGAGCTTGTAGAAGAAGCTCTCGCGAAGTTCCGTCGTCAGCTCGAGGAACTTATGCCCCATGGCGAGCTCACGTTCCCGAAAGTCGCCGACATGATGGTAAGAAACGCCGTCCAGATGTCGGAAGACCCGAAGGGCGCGGCGTTCTTTCGTTTGATGAAGTGCCAGATCAAGTGGTCGGACGATTCCATGGCGAAGGTTCGCGAAGGCCTTCTCGCGGACGCCGATTCCGGGCCTATGGCCGCGTTCAGAAATGCCGTCGCCGCAGACATCAAGGCGGGCAGGGCACGAGCGACGGTCAACGCCCATGAAGTCGCGGTAGTCGCGATCGCAATCTGGGACGGGCTTGTGCAGGCCCGAATAGACCATTTCCTCACGCTCGACCTCGAGCAGACGCTGAGGCATGCATACGAGGCAATCTGGAACCGCATACGAATATAAGGAGTCAAGCAATGGCTGAAAAAGAATCAACGCTCGGTAGCATAATAGGGACTATAGTCCTCGCGGCGGTATGCGTCGCGGGCGGCTGGATCGGGAAGGACATGTGGCCGAAGTCGGCAGGCAACGATGCGGCAGCCAAGGCGGCCGCGGCCGCTGCAGCCGCCGCGGCACAGCTGACCGTCGCCGTAACGAACGCCGAGATGCGCGCCTACAATCTTCCCGAGAGGTTCGTCGCCCACGCCGAGGCGGTGCAGGAGGTCGACCTTCTGCCGCAGATCGACGGCTACGTGAAGGAAATCAAGTTCAAGGAAGGTGACGTCGTCAAGGCGGGACAGCTTCTCTACGTGATTGACGACGAGCGCTACCAGGCCGTTGCCAACCAGCGCAAGGCCGACCTCGCCGCCGCCGAGGCCGAAGCCCGCCGTGCCGAGCGCTACTACGAGCGTATGCAGAAGGCCGACGAGCGCGGCATTACGCAGCTCGAGCGCGACAACGCCGAGGCCGCGTCGGAGAAGGCGAAGGCAGCCGTCATGCAGGCGAAGGCGAACCTCGTCGTCGCTGAATACGACCTCAAGAAGACGACGGTCGTCGCGCCGATCGCGGGACAGATCGGCAAGTCGTCGGCGCACGTTGGTGACTATGTGTCGTCCTCGAAGGGCGCACTTGCTAAGATTGTCCAGATCGATCCGATCCGCGTGAGCTTCCCGCTGACCGACCGCGCCTACATCGCGTGGCGCCAGTCCCAGAGGAAGGGCACCGACCTTGCGTTCCGCATGCGCCTCATCCTCCCCGACGGCAGCGAATACGACCAGGAGGGCAAGTGGGATTTCGACGACAACCAGATGTCTCGCGAGACGGCGTCGATCATGATGCGTCTCTCGTTCCCCAACCCCGAGCGCCTTCTCATCCCCAACAGCTATGTGACGCTTCTGACCGACTACGAGACGCCTCCAAAGTATCCGTCCGTTCCCCAGCAGTGCCTTATCGACCTCCCTGGCGGCAACAGGGGCGTCTGGATTGTCAAGGACGACATGACCGTTGAGCAGCGGCCTGTCGAGGTGAAGGAGGCGTTCGAGGGATGGTCGCCGGTTGTGAGCGGCCTTGAGGCGGGTGAGCGCGTCGTCCTTTCGGGAACAGCGAAGCCGCTCGGCCCCGGTGTAAAGGTCACGGTCGTCGAGCCGACCTCGAACGACGACATCAACCCCAACCACAAGGCGCCGATCCAGGAGTAAGAGATGAAGTTGTCACTTAGACCGGCGATTGAGGCTCTCAAGCCGTTTTCGCGGACGTTCGTCGAGAGACCGCGCTTCGCGATGGTCATCGCGATCGTCCTCTCCATGGCCGGCGGCATGGCCATCTTCAAGCTGCCGGTATCGCAGTATCCGCGCATCACGCCACCGTCCATCCAGGTGAACTACACCTACCCCGGCGCAAACGCGAAGGAAGTCTTGAACACCGTCGCGATGCCGATCGAGGACGAGGTGAACGGCGTAGACGACATGCTCTACATGACGGGGCAGTGCGGCGACGATGGCACTTATTCGCTTACCGTGACGTTCGAGGTCGAATCTGACCGCGACATGGACATGGTGAAGGTGCAGAACCGCGTGGCGCAGGCCGAGGCGAAGCTCCCGAGCGAAGTGAAGCAGCTCGGCGGCCGAATCCGTGCGCAGTCCGAGGACATGCTCGGCTTCATCGCGGTCCAGTCCCCGAAGGGCACGATGTCCCGCCTCCAGATTTCAGACTACATCTACGCGAACATTCAGCCGGTCTTGCTGCGTGTTCCGGGCGTTGGCGATGCACCTGTCTACGGCCCGAAGCTCTCGATGCGCGTATGGCTCGACCCCGCGCGCATGGCCGCGCAGGGCATGAACACAGAGGAAGTGATAGCCGCCGTCTCGAAGCAGAACGTGCAGGCCTCGCTTGGCGCGGTTGGTGCGGCGCCGAAGGGTGACCACGCGGCGCAGACGCTTTCGCTTCTCGCAAAGGGTCGTCTTATGTCGCCGAAGGAGTTCGACGAGATCGTTGTTCGCCGCGACGCGAACGGCGGCGTAGTGCGGCTAAAGGATATCGCGCGCACCGAGATAGGCGAGCAGAACTACATGTTCACCGGCCAGCTCAACGGCGGCAACGCCGTCTCGATCGCACTCCAGCAGAAGCCGGGCTCGAACGCAATCGCCACGATGAAGGAGATAAGAGAGGCGATGGCGAAGCTCAAGGAGTCGTTCCCGGAAGACCTCGATTGGGTCATCCCATACGATGCGACGGAATACGTGTCGAGCTGCGTGAGGGAAATCGTGCTAACGCTCGGCATAACATTCCTGCTCGTCGTAATCGTCTGCTACCTCTTCCTCCAGGACTGGCGCGCTACCTTGATCCCGTGCCTGACGATTCCGGTGTCGCTTTCGTCGACCTTCATCCTGATGGCGGTGCTCGGCTACTCGATCAACATCCTGACCCTGTTCGGCCTCGTCCTTGCAATCGGCGTCGTGGTTGACGACTGCATCGTCGTCGTGGAGCGTGTCCAGTTCCTTATCGAGACTCGCGGACTCAACTCGAAGGAGGCGGCGATCCAGGCGATGAGCGACGTGACGAGCGCGGTCATCGCGACGACTCTCGTCCTTCTCGGCATCTTCGTTCCCGTCGGCTTTATGTCGGGCATCACTGGCCGCATCTACCAGCAGTTCTCTGTGACGCTTTCGGCGGCCGTGTGCTTTTCGACTTTGTGCGCGCTCACGCTCGCGCCTGCGCTATGCTCGCTCCTTCTCCACGAGTCGCGTCCCTACAAGCACGGGCCTTTTGCGTGGTTCAACTGGGCGATCAACACGTTCAAGGGCTTCTTCGTCAGGCTTGCGAAGTGGCTGTCGCACAGGATCTTCCTCGTGCTTGCGCTCCTTCTCCTCGTCATTCTCATTACGCTCCAGATGTTCCGCTCGACGCAGACGGCGTTCCTCCCCGACGAGGACCAGCGCGTCGTATTCATCTCGATGGACATGCCAGAGGGCGCTACGCGCGACCGCACGCGTGACGTGACGCTCCGCGCCGTTCAGCTCTTGCTCGGGATGGAGGAGGTGAACAGCGTCCTCACGATTACCGGCTTCTCGATGATGGGTGGCCGCGGCGAGAACCAGTCGGTCGTTGTCGCGGACCTCAAGGACTGGAGCGTTCGCAAGCGCCCCGACCAGTCGGCAGCTGCGATGGTCCAGCGCATCCAGACGAAGCTTGCTGAGATTCCAGAGCCTAACTGGAAGGTGTTCATGCCGCCGGCAATTCCTGGCGTTGGCCTTGCGAACGGCATTACGGTCAACATTCAGGACAAGGGCAGCGCAGATCCGATGCGCATGGACGAGGTCAAGAATCAGGTGCTTGCCGTTCTTAACGACAAGACGAAGTTCCCCAACGTAATGATGGCGTTCTCGGGCTACAACGCCGTGACGCCGCACCTCAGGTTTAACCTCGACCGCACGAAGGCGGAGATGTTCAAGGTTCCCGTTGCGACAGTCTACTCGACTCTCCAGAACTACCTCGGCTCGCGCTACGTCAACGATGTCAACCTCGGCACGCAGGTGAACCGCGTGACGGTGCAGGCCGACTGGGAAGGCCGTGCGACGCCCGAGGCGGTTAGTCGTCTCTACGTGCGCGGCGAAAACGGCGCGATGGTTCAGATCGGCTCGCTTGGCGACATCACGCGCGAGCTTGGGCCGCGCACGGTCTACACGCGCGACAAGTACGTGACGTGCTCGATCACGGTCATGCCGATGCCCGGCGCCGCGACCGGCAAGATCATGGCCGACATGCGCAAGATGTTCAAGGAGGTCCTGCCGTCCGACTACGGCTACGACTGGGCGGCGCTTTCGTTCCAGGAGGCGCGCAACGAAGGAGGCGCGGCGCCGCTCATCCTTCTCGCGGTGCTCTTCGGCTACCTCTTCCTTGTCGCGCAGTACGAGTCGTGGACGATTCCGCTTCCCGTGATGCTCTCGATCTTCGTCGCCGTCCTTGGTGCGCTTTTCGGCCTCAAGTGGTTTGGCATCCTGAGGACCGGCGCGCCATATCCGCTCTCGATATACGCGCAGCTCGGCCTCGTCCTTCTCGTTGGCCTCGCCTCGAAGAACGCGATCTTGATCGTCGAGTTCGCGAAGGACAAGCGCGAGAACGAGGGCTACTCCATCGCGGATGCCGCTGGTGCCGCAGCGGGCGAGCGTCTTAGGGCGCTTCTCATGACGGCCCTTACGACGCTTCTCGGCACTCTCCCGATGATGATCGCGACAGGCGCAGGCGCTGCGAGCCGCAACCACCTCGGCACGACTGAGTTCTGGGGAATGTTCGCCTCGGTTGCGTTCGGCATCCTGCTTGTTCCCGGGCTTTACGCTCTCTTCCAGACTTGGCGCGAGAACGTCAAGCGCTTCTTCGCCTATCTCTCCGCAACGGCCCTGCGCCGTCGCCAGCTTAAATCAAGGAGTAACCAATGAAAAGACTGATTCCGTTTCTCGCGCTTGCCGCCGCCGGCTGCTACATGCTTCCTTCCGTCGGGCCAGACTACAAGAGCCCCGACATGGACGGACTTCCGGCATACGCGATGCCAGACGCCGGATACCCCACGACGAACCGCACCGAAGTCGGCGAGTGGAAGCCGGCGGAGGGCGAGGACGACATTCGTACGCTCGTCACTACGAACGACATTTCATGCTGGTGGTGCCGTTTTGACGACGATGTCCTAACGAACCTGGTCGCGAGCGCCGTCTCGAGCAACCTGACCTACCGCATGGCGCAGCAGCGCCTGCAGGCGTCGGCCTGGATGCTCTTCGGCTCCTACGCCGCGTTCATGCCAAAGGCGACGTTCGGCGCGAGCGGCACAATGGGGCACCACGAGCGCTACACGTCGTCGCAATACTCGTCGTGGCTTGCGTCCGGCTCGAAGCGCAACTACTCCGATCTCTTTCGCGCCGGTTTCGACGCGTCGTGGGAAATCGACATTTTCGGCGGCAGCCGCCGCGCCACCGAGGCCGCGTGGTCTGAGATGGCAGCTTCTTATTGGACTCTCGAGGACGCCTGGGTCACGCTCACCGCCGAAGTCGGGCGCGAATACATCCAGCTCCGCACGACCCAGCAGCGCATCGCGGTCGCGCGCACGAATCTCGTCCTCCAGACCGAGACGTACGACATCTTGAAGTCGCGCTTCGACTCTGGAATTGGCGACGAGCTCGCGGTCAACCAGTCGAAGTACGTCGTCGACCAGACGCTTGCGACAATTCCGCCGCTTCTCGCGGAGGAGGAGAGATTGCTCAACGCGATTGCCGTCCTCACGGGCGACATTCCGGGAGCCCGCCACGACGAGCTTAAGGTCTGCCCCGACCGCGACTGGCTTCTCGCGCCCGAGAAGATCGCGGAGATTCCGCTCGACATGATCCGCGCGCGTCCCGACGTGCGCGCCGCAGAGCGCAAGCTCGCCGCGCAGACGGCGAAGGTAGGCGTCGCGAAGTCGCTCTGGTTCCCGAAGCTCTACATCAACGGCTATCTCGGGGTGGAGTCGGTCAAGGTTCACAAGTTCCTCGGAAAGGGCGACTTCTACGGATCCATCGGTCCTGCGATAAGCTGGCCGATTTTCCAGGGCGGCAGCATCTACGCGAACGTGAAGGCCGAGGAGTCGCGTATGGACGAGGCGTTTCTCGCATACGAGTCGTCCATCCAGGAGGCGTATCGCGAAGTGCGCAACGCCTACGCCGAGTATACGCAGCAGTACCACCGCTACCAGGCGCTGCAAGGCGCCGTGAAGGCGGCTCAGGATGCAGTCGCGATTTCGAACGACCTTTACAAGAACGGCCTCAGGGACTTTACGGCGGTAATCGACGCGCAGCGCTCGCTCCTCGCTCTCGAGGAAGCGCTCGTGATTTCGCGCGGACAGATCACCGTCAATCTGATTGCGCTCTACAAGGCGCTCGGCGGCGGCATCGTCGGCATCTAAGGCATTGTTCGGCGGCGGCCGAATGCTCCTCCTCGCGGACCCTCGGCGAATACGCCGTATCCGCTCGCTCGGACATTCGCTCCACCGCCTCACTTTCTACTGCGCCAACCGCGGCAAACAGGGTTTTGTGGGGACCGTAAAACCCTTGATTTTTCAGCGTTCTATGGGGGCCGTCCGTTGACGAGCTGTGCAAGCAGTACGGGGCGGACGGATGGTGCATACCCCTGCTCAATTCCGAAAATCAATCAGTCAAATTCCCGAAAATCAATCAGTCAAAGTTCGGAAAATCTATCAGTCAGGTTGACAGTCTCAGAGTCAAAATGCTATAATGCGCGCATAAACTGATGAAAAATCATGGATAAAAGCAAGTATAGACAAAGGCTGATAGATCCAAAGATAGATTTCTATCTTTCCACCTTCGGTGCTGTTTGCATTGAGGGTCCCAAATGGTGCGGCAAGACATGGACGAGTACCATGCATGCTAAAAGTGCGTTCATGCTAGCCGATCCTGAGGACAACTTTGCGAACCGCGAACTTGCCAAGATGGATGTTTCCAAGGCGCTTGTCGGTGAGTCACCCCATCTTATCGACGAATGGCAGGAAGTCGTATCTATATGGGATGCAGTCCGCTATTCCGTTGACCAGTCCGCAGAATCGGGGCGCTATATTCTTACTGGCTCGTCAACTCCTCCGCAAAAGGGTGTCGTTCATTCAGGAACAGGCAGGATTGCAAGTCTGGCCATGCATCCTATGAGCTTGTTCGAGAGGGGCGAGTCGTCAGGGGTGGTCTCGCTATCCGATGTCTGCGCGGGAAATGACATCGGGGTACAGATGACTAAAAGCCCTTCGCTTGAGGAACTGGTTGCTTTTGTCGTTGGCGGGGGATGGCCTGGGTCAATAGGCAAGACGCCGCGTCAGGCTGTCGCTATTCCACGAGAATACGTGGAGAATGTCATCAAAGTCGATATGAGCAAGTTGGACGGCATAGAACGCGATCAGACGAAGGTTCGCAAATGCCTGCGCTCGCTTGCCCGCAACGAATCGACGACGGCCGCGCTGGCCACCATCCGCGACGACATCGAGGAAGCCGATGCCGTGTCGCTCAGCGTGAATACCGTTGGCGGATACCTTGATGCATTCAAGAGGATATACCTTACAAACGACATTGAGCCGTTTTCCACCTTCTTACGCTCTCCTGCGAGGATAAAGCAGTCGCCCAAGCGGCATTTCTGCGATCCGTCGATAGCTGCGGCTCTTCTAGGGGCGTCGGAGAAGATGCTCCTAAGGGATTTGCGGACATTTGGTTTTCTTTTCGAGTCGCTTGCGATACGCGACCTTCAGATATATGCGGAATCCATTGACGCGAAGCTTTACCATTATCAAGACTACGACGGCAGGGAAATCGACGCGGTCATCCAGTTTGACGACGGCCAGTGGAGCGCGTTTGAAATCAAGCTTAACCCCGGTGATGTTGATGATGCCGCAGCCAACTTGAAAAAGGTTGCATCCATTTTCAAGCATAACCCGCCAACGTCGCTTTCCGTCGTTGTTGGAAAATCGGGTATTGCGCACAGACGCGAGGACGGCGTCTATGTCCTGCCGATAACTTCCCTGTGCCCATGACGGCTGCCGAGCGTTCGATAGACACCATCATCTATACGCTGATGCCCGCATTGCCGGAGAACCGCGAACCAATCGGGTTTCGGGCGTGACCGATAGAGGCGGGGCGGGGGATGGCTGTAGCGTGTAGTGCTGCCTGATGCCGTCGTTGCCGGAGAAGCGCGGGGCGGGAGGGTTCGCTGGTGAATGGCGATTGCCTGATGGGGAAATATGATATAATTCCGCTCATGAACACGCGCAGACGTTGGTGGATGGTCTTTGGCTTCGCGGCGGCTTTTGCCGGCGACTGGATGCTGGCGGTGAGATGTTCGCCGACGGGCTCGCCAGGATTTCTCGCTGGCGTCGGATGCTTTGCGCTCGCACATGTCCTCTGGATGGTCGCGCAGCTGCGGGAGACACGTTCCAACTGGCGCGCGCTTGTCGCGTTGGGATTGCCCGTAGTCGCGTTTGCCTCCGTCCGGCTCGCGCCCGTATTGCCTTCTACGGTAGCGGCGGTCGTCGTCGCCTATTCCGCCGTCAGCGCGGTATCCCTCTCCGTCGCCTTTGGCGGAGGCCGCATGTTCTACTTGTCAGGAATATCGCTTCTTGTCTTGTCGGACATCGCAATTGGCGCACGTATGCTGCATGTCCCCGGGGCGAACCTCATAGTAGGACCTACATATGTTCTTGCAGAGGTTCTTCTCCTCGTTTCCTGTTTTCTCCGCAACGAGCCATGCATGGTGTTCTCGCGTAACCGTTCGTTTTCGGCAACCGCGTTTCTTGGCGCGGCGGCTGCGCTCTCGTTTGTCCTCGCAATGCACACCTTCCCCGGTGGTTACAATCCCCTTATCCGGATGCTGAGCGC
>JAFYQC010000021.1 GCA_017547265.1 Kiritimatiellia bacterium
CATGCGACGCGATAGTCGCGCTTGGCGGCGACGGCACGATACTCCGCGCCGTCCGCAAGTTCCCCGACATCCCCGTTCTCGGCTTCAACCTCGGTTCGCTCGGCTATCTCGCGAGCGTCGGCGAAAGCGATTTCGAGAGGGCGATAGCGATGCTCGCGGCAGGCGAGTTTTCCGTTTCCGAGAGGACGATGCTCGATGTCGGCGGCACGACTGCGCTGAACGACGTCGTAGTCATGCGCGAGATGACTGGTCACGCCGCTGTGCTCGATGTCTCTGCCGACGGAAACTCCGCGACGCGCTACATGGCCGACGGCGTGGTAATCGCGACGCCCACCGGCTCAACGGCGTATTCGCTTGCGGCTGGCGGGCCAGTCCTCATGCCCGACACGAAATGCCTCGTCGTAACGCCGATGAATCCGCACGCTCTCGGCGTTAGGCCAATGGTCGTGAGCGATGCGGTGAAGCTTACCGTCACTTCGCGGCGCAGCGTCGTGGGTGCGGACGAGAGCTTGGGAGTATATGCAGACGGCGAGAACGTTGCGATGCTGAAGGCGGGCGAATCAGTAGAGATCGCGAAGTCGGCGCGTTCCGCGAAGCTTGTCGAACTTCCCGGCTTCGATCCATACGTCGTCCTAAACAGAAAACTTGGGTGGTCGAGATGACGGTTGAAGAACTAAACGATGCAGTTGAGACTGGCGAGATAGACGAGCTTATCCGCGTCTGCGAGGCAAGGCAGGTAAAGCAACTTTCCGCGCTTGCCGACACGATTTGCGCGAAGAAGGACGTTCGGATCATTCTCCTTTGCGGCGGCTCGTCGGCCGGCAAGACGACGACGGCGAAACGGCTCTGCACGCAGCTCAGGGTCAACGGCGCGAACGCACTGCACCTCTCGACCGACGACTACTTCGTGGGCGACGCAAGGAACCCACGCCATCCCGACGGCACTTTCGACTACGAGACGATAGAGGCGGTCGACTCGGCGCGACTCGCAAGCGACGTCAACGCGCTGCTCGCGGGCGAGGAAGTTCATCTCAGGCGCTTTGACTTTATCAACCACGAGGGCTTCGATTCGGAAGGCACGACGACAATGCCGGAGAACGGCTACATCGTCCTCGAGGGCATACACGCGCTCAATCCGATATTGACGGAAGCAATTCCCGAATCGGCCAAGTTCCGCATCTTCATCGAGCCGAAAACCCAGCTTACGATTTTCGCGCTCACAAAGCTGCCGCCTCAGGACGGACGGCTTTTGAGGCGACTCGTGCGCGACAACCAGTTCCGCAAGATGAGCCCGCTCGAGACTTTCAATTTGTGGCCGCAGGTTCTCGACGGCGAGGAGAAGTGGATAAACCCATATAGACAGCTTGCAGACGCCGAGTTCGACTCGGGGCTCGAATACGAGCTTGCCGTCCTCAAGCCATACGCTGGCGGACTCGTCGAGATCGTCCGCCGCCGCAAGCCCGATGAGAAGAAAGCATACATCTTCTCGGAACTTTTCGAGATCATACACCCCGCGCATCCGAACGCCGTTCCCGGAGATTCTATTCTTCGCGAGACGATCGGCGGCAGCCAGTTAGAATACTAGGCAATGGTGAAAAAGATCGCGGCGCTTTTCTGGGAGCTCTTCAAGATTTCGCTGTTCGTTATTGGCGGCGGGTATGCGATCATCGCCGTAGCCGACGAGGTTTTTGCGAAGAAGGGCTGGACGGAAGAAGGCGAACTCGTCGATCGGCTCCCCGTGTTCCAGATGGTTCCAGGGCTCATCGCGACGCATACTGCAGTCTATGTCGGGAACAAAATCGCGGGTGCGTTTGGCGCGGCAATCGGCGTAGTGGCCGTAGCGCTTCCTTCGGTCGTCATCTTCACCTTCGTCTCGATGGGGTACGACTCGCTTCCCCTTGGCAACGAATGGCTCGTCGCCGCATTCGTCGGGCTTCGCGCCGCGCTCACGGGCATAATCGCCGCGACGATAGTGCGTAGCGCCAAAAAGCTCGCGAGCGCGTTCGCGATCGTCGTATTCGCGCTTTCGCTGTGCGCGATTGTCCTGTGGTCGGTGCCGGTATGGGCGGTTCTTCTTTGCGCGATGCTCGTCGGGATTTCCTCGGAGTTCGCTCTGCCGTGTGGGAAGAAGTTCCAGTCGCCCGCATGGCTTGGGCTTCTGCTCTTTCTAGAGTACGGCGCGCTATGCTTTGGCGGCGGCTTCGTGCTCGTGCCGATGTATATGGAGGACTTCGTTGGCGAGGCGGCACCATATCTCCAGGTCACTGCGGAGGAGTTCTCCAACTTGATGGCGCTTACGCAGATGACGCCGGGACCGATTGGCGTCAATGCGGCGACTTTCTTCGGCTATCGGCTCGCGGGGGTCTTAGGCGCGATAGTCGCTTCCGCGGCGCTCCTGCTCCCGGGTTCGCTTCTTGCCTTCGTCGCGTTTCGCTCGCTTGAGCGCTTCAGCGCGAGCAGAGTAGTGAAGGGTCTTCTCGCGGGGGTGCGCCCTGCGTCTGTCGCGCTTATGGCTGTCGCGCTGTGGGCATTTGCGAAGATGTGCGTGGTGGCGGTATGTGATGGGAGCTTCGCCTTTTGCCCTGTTGCGGCGGTTCTTGTCGTCGCTGCGTGTGTCGGGACGCTCTCGCGCCGCATTGGCGTCGTGAAGATCGTCTTGCTCTGCGCCCTCGCATCTCTTGCCGTCCACTTCGGAAAAGTGCTGTTGACATAGACACACTTGCGGGTCATTACGCTCAATTAAACAACTCCGATGGTTGGCAAAAAGCCTCCGTTACCACTTCGGCTAATGCTTCGCGTATTTCAACCCATTGACATGTAGAAATTTTGTGTCTTTTAGCTGGAGGAAGTGTCCTCCAGACCTCCTCTGCCGAAGGCAGCTCCTAAAATTAACAATGAGGAGAGCTTTGAGTACGGCTGTATGATGCGTAGCGCGAGGCGGAACGTTAGTGGAGCCACTTTTCCAGCCGTCGGAGTTTATACACAAAAAAGAAAGATCAATTAGCCGTTTAAAAGGTTGGGATATTCTATGCGGTGATGAATGGCGCGGAGGGCAAAGATTTGGTATATTATCCACTTCTATGTCATTTCAGGAGGGAAGAATGAAGGAAATTAAGGTTGTAGGACTCGTTTTTGCGTTGTGCGCGTTTTCGGCGTTTGCTGACGACATAACGGTTGAGAAATATCCCGATGCCGACGTGGTGCTTGTCGATGAACGCGTCGAAACAGTATACCAGGCCGACGGAACCTACGTCACTACGGAGGAAGACTGGAAAAAGGCGCTTACCGAGCGCGGCCGCCGCTCGCTCTCCTCGCTGTCGATCGAC
>JAFYQC010000241.1 GCA_017547265.1 Kiritimatiellia bacterium
CCAGCCGCTCCTGCGGCACCCGCTCCCGCAGCACCTGCCGCGCCTGACGCGAAGTGAGGTGCGCGATGAAGGTCCTCGTCACAGGCGGCTCGGGCTTTCTCGGCATCAATCTCATTCGTTTCCTCCGCACCAAGGGCGTGGAGGAAATTCGCGTCCTCGACATAGCCGACTTCGACTATCCCGAGAAGTCCGAACCGTGGCTCAAGTTCACTCTTGGCGACGTGCGCGACGTTCCGGCGGTTGAGAAGTGCGTCGAGGGCTGCGATATCGTCGTCCACTGCGCTGCGGCGCTTCCGCTCTACTCCGAGAAGGATATCTTCACTACCGAGGTTGACGGCTGTCGCAATGTTCTTGCCGCGTGTCGCAAGTTCGGCTGCGACAGGATGGTGCAGATTTCCTCTACCGCCGTATACGGCGTTCCGAAGAAGCATCCAATCTACGAAACGGATCCGTTGGTCGGCGTCGGCCCCTATGGACAGGCCAAGATTGACGCCGAGGAAATCTGCCGCGCGGCGATCAAGGAAGGGTACTGTGTTTCGATCATCCGCCCGAAGAGCTTTATCGGCCCCGAGCGGCTTGGCGTTTTCGCGCTCTTCTACGACTGGGCGTACACCGGCCATGGCTTCCCGATGATTGGCAGCGGCAACAACCGATACCAGCTGATGGACGTCGACGACCTCGACCATGCGATCTGGAACGCGATGACTTATCCAAAGGACAAAGTCGCGACCGAGTTCAACATCGGAGCGAAGGAGTTCACGACGATGAAGGAGGACTATCAGGCGGTCCTCGATCACGCGGGGCATGGGAAGAAAATCCACGGCACCCCCGTGAAGCCAATCGTTTTCATCCTTCGCATCCTCGAAAAGCTCCATCTCTCGCCGCTCTATCCGTGGGTCTACGAAACTGCTTCCACCGACTCGTTCGTCTCTATCGAAAAGGCCGAGAAGATACTCGACTTCAAGCCCCAGCACTCCAACAAGCAGGCGCTTATCCGAAACTACGACTGGTACGTCGAGCACCTCTCCGAGTTCCAGGGCAAGTCTGGCGTCTCGCACCGCGTTCCGTGGAAGCAGGGGCTCCTCGCCGTTGCGAAGTGGTTCTTCTGATTTCCGCAAGATGAAAAGACTCTGCATAGTCGTCGCAATCGCATTTGCAGTCTTTTCGGGAGTCGCGGAAGAACCTTACACCTGCTCCATGCGCGTTGACAATTCGTCGACTACGCAGAAGACGACAAATGGCGGCGGAAAGTCGAGCAAGGGTGGGTCCAAGAACAAGTCGTCTAAGTCGAAGACGGTTACGAGCATCGTTTCGTGGCCGGTGACTGTTTCGTTGCGCGGAAAGAATCTTCCGGCGGCGGGTGCTGTGAAGCTCAAGTGCTATTTCATCGGCGTGACCGACGGGACGCCTACGATGCTACATGAGAGTTCGGTTGACGTTTCGCTCGACGAGAAGGGCAACTTCAAGACGGTAGTCTCGTCTCCCGAGGCGAAGCTCGTGCACACGACTACCACGACGACGACAGGCGGCAATAATGGTCGCGGACGTAGAGGACGTGGCCGCGGCCGCAGCGGAAACACCTCGAAGAGTCTCAAGACCTCCACTTCCGGCACAAGGGTGACAGGGTGCATCATACAGCTTCTTGTCAATGGAAAGGTCGAGAAGTCCTACGCTTCCAATTCTGGGTGGAGCAAGTTCGCGAAGGTCGATCCGATCCAGCAGGAAGAAGTCTTGAAGATCCGCTAGTGAGAAAATATGGGAAAATGTCCGCATGGAAAAGACTTCTGAAAAAATGGCCTGCTGGGGATTCGGCTGTCTTGTTGACTTCGCAATTTTCATAGCGGCAGTTGTGCTTCTCGATACTGACGCGGGCGCGAGCTTCCTCATGTACATGCTTATGCTGGCCATACCGATGGCCTTGGTCCGTTTCTTCCTTTTCTCCGACACGACCCCGGCCTGGCTGCGCGTGTGCCTTGGGCCCTTCGGTGCGATTGCCTGCCTCGTTCTCGCGGCGACAGTTCCGCTTGACCTTTCGAGTGACGAGGAGCCCAATCCCGAGCCGAGCCAAAAGGCGGAGGCGCCGAAGGGCGATGGCGGCGAATCTGCCGCGCCGAAGGAGACGGTCGAGGATGTTCTTGCCGAGCTTGATTCGCTCGTCGGTCTCGAAGGCGTAAAGGCGGAAGTGAAGCGCATAGTGAATCTCGCCAAGGTCAACGAGGCTCGCCGAGCCCAGGGGCTCAAGGTCCCGCCGATGACCTACCACATGGTCTTCACCGGCAACCCCGGCACTGGCAAGACTACTGTCGCGCGGATCGTCGCCCGAGCGTTCCGTGCGCTCGGCATCGCTAAGAGCGGGCAGCTTGTAGAGACTGACCGTTCTGGGCTCGTTGGGCGCTATGCTGGCGAGACGGCTGTAAAGACGAACGAAAAGGTAGACGAGGCGATAGGCGGCATTCTCTTCGTCGACGAGGCGTACCAGCTTGCGAGTAGCGACAGCGACGACTACGGCAAGGAGGCGATAGCGACGCTTCTAAAGCGCATGGAAGACGACCGCGACAAGCTTATCGTCATCGCCGCGGGTTACACCGACGAGATGCGCGACTTCCTTGATGCAAATTCCGGCCTCAGGAGCCGATTCGCGAAGACGATAGAGTTCTCCGACTACACGGCGAAGGAGCTTGCCGAGATCTTCCGTTCGATGGCGAAAAAGAACGAGTTTGTCCTCGCGGCAGATCTCGAGGAGGGGCTCGACGCCGCGATGGCGAAGCTCACCGCGAAGCGCGACCGCACTTTTGGAAACGCGAGGTTCGTGCGCCAGCTCTTCGAGGACGCGACCGGCCGCCAGGCGAACCGGCTTGCGGAGTCTGGGAATCTCGATGCCGACGCCCTCAAGACGCTCGCGCTTGCAGACCTCGGGCTTGGCGAGCGCAAGACCGACGTCCGCGCCCCGACAATTGACGAAGTCCTTGCAGAGCTTGATTCGCTAGTGGGTCTCAAGCCGGTGAAGGATGAGGTTCGCCGCCTTATCGCGACCGTCCGCGCGAACAAGCTCAGGGCCGAGAAGGGGCTCGAGAACAACGTCACGATGAGCTACAATTTTGTCTTCACGGGGAATCCCGGCACTGGCAAGACTACCGTCGCTCGAATTCTCGGCAAGGCATTCCGTGCGCTCGGAGTTCTCGATCGCGCTAACTTCGTCGAGACCGACCGCTCCGGGCTTGTCGCGAAATACGAGGGCCAAACAGCTGCAAAGACGAACAAGCTCATCGACTCCGCGATGGGTGGCATCCTCTTTATCGACGAGGCCTACCAGCTCAATCAGGGTGAAAACGACCAGTATGGCTCCGAAGCGGTAGCGACCCTCCTGAAGCGCATGGAAGACGCGCGCGGCTCGATGGTCGTGATCATCGCCGGCTACAGCAACGAGATGAAAAAGTTCATGGAGATCAACTCGGGGCTCGAGAGCCGCTTCAACAGGACGATTGAGTTCCCAGACTACTCCGCGAAGGAGCTTGCCGAGATATATCGCTCGATGGCGAAGAAGGCGAAGTACCGTCTTTCCGACGACGTCGAGCACTGGCTTGTGCCGTATGTCTCTATGCTGACCGAGAAGCGCGACAAGAACTTCGGCAACGCCCGCTGGGCGAGAAACCTCTTTGAGAAGTCGGTCGAGCGCCAGGCGCTGCGCGTCACCGAGCTCAATGATCCCTCGGCTGAGGAACTCCAGACGCTTCGACTCAAGGACCTTGGTGTAAAGCTCAAAGACCCCGACGCGTCGGCGGAAGATTAAGGGTCGGTCACGTAACCAAGTCGTTCACGGTGTCAGTTGATTGAGAGAATTTAATGGCAAAGAACGGCAATAGGGAACTGACGGTAACCGCGCTTATTCTTGGTGTGTTGCTTGCGGTCGTTTTCGGCGCGGCTAACGCCTATCTCGGTCTCCGCGTCGGGCTTACCGTCTCGGCTTCCGTTCCGGCGGCGGTGATCTCCATGGGGGTGCTGCGCTTTGTCCTCAGACGCGATTCCATACTCGAGAACAACATGGTACAGACGATAGGCAGTGCGGGCGAGTCGCTGGCTGCCGGCGCAATATTCACTTTACCCGCTTTGTACCTGTGGGCAGAGGAGCGTCCTGCCGAATTTTCTGCGCCAGAGCTTCTTTCCGTCGCCTTGATTGCCTTGTTGGGCGGAATCCTCGGTGTGCTCTTGATGGTGCCGCTACGGAAGTCGCTGATTGTTTCAGACAAGACGCTCGTCTACCCCGAGGGGCTTGCCTGCGCGGATGTGCTGCGGGCTGGCGAGGCGGGTGCGAAGCATGCGAAGAACGTGTTTTTCGGGCTTGGCGCGGCGGCTATAGTAAAGTTCGTAACTGGGTGGCTCAAATGGATTCCTGAGACTTTCGTCTGGCCGGTCAAGGTCGTTCGCGGCGCGGTAGGATTCGATGTCTCTCCTGCGCTTCTCGGCGTCGGCTACATTGTCGGACCGAAAGTTTCCGCTCTTTTGTTCTGCGGCGCGATGTTCGGATGGATGGTGCTTATGCCAATTGTCGTTGCGACGGTTCCTGAGGCGTCCGCCCTGTGGGACGCCGGGAACGTGAAGGCGGTCTGGGGTGGCTATGTGCGTTATATTGGCGCGGGGACGATAGCCGTCGGCGGATTCATCTCACTTGTACGGTCGCTGCCGATGTTCTTCCGCACGTTCAAATCTGCCAAGGGAGCGTCGGGTGAAGAAGCCGTTGCGGAAGGCGACGTGAAGCGTGATCTGCCGATGAAGACCGTCATTGGATGCCTTCTTTGCGTGGTAACCTTCATTTGGCTCGTGCCGGCTGTGCCTGTGTCTTTCGTCGGCGCGTTGATGATCGCTCTTTTCGGCTTCTTTTTCGCGGCGGTCTCGGCAAGAATGGTGGGGCTCGTCGGCAGTTCCAACAATCCGGTGTCCGGCATGACCATTGCCACGCTTGTCGTCGCAACGCTTGTCTTGAAGGAGACTGGTTCCGTCGGCGCGGCTGGAATGGTTGCGGCGATAGCGATTGGAAGCGTTGTGTGCATCGTCGCGGCGATAGCGGGCGATACTGCGCAGGATCTCAAGACGGGTCATCTCCTTGGCGCGACTCCGTGGAAGCAGCAGGTAGGCGAGCTTGTCGGCGTTACGGCGTCGGCGCTTGCAATCGGCGGTGTGCTCGTGATGCTTCACCGCGCCTGGGGCTTCGGAAGCGATGCGATTTCCGCGCCTCAGGCAACGTTGATGAAAGTCATAGTCGAGGGGATCATGGATGGCGGCCTTCCGTGGGGCTTTATCGGCATTGGCGCGGCGATAGCGGTGGTGCTCGCGATTTTGCGCGTTCCGGTGATGCCTGTTGCAATCGGCATCTACCTTCCCGTGGGGCTGAGCGTGACGATGTTCGCGGGCGGGCTACTGCGTTGGGCGGTGTCTCGCCGCCAAGGCGAGAGGGCTGCGGATGTCGAAGGCGTGGGAACGCTGTTTTCTGCCGGACTTGTCGCCGGAGAGGGGCTTTGCGGGATAATTCTCGCAATCCTAGCGCTATCTTGATTTCGCCGCTTTAGTCGAATACTTACGGCATCTCAGCCCCTATTTTTGGTATAATATATCCTAAACGACCACTATCGGCGGTGATGCGCGTTCCTGCGCGTCTGAAAACAGCGCCAAGACGGGTCGTTACACCTAAGGAAAACATGATGAACATTGCGATTGGTTCCGACCATGGCGGCGTCGAGCTAAAGGCCGCCCTCGTAGGCGCTCTTGCTGGCGCAGCGAAGATGATTGACATGGGTCCTGCAGACAAGACGAGCTGCGACTATCCCGACTATGCGCAGAAGGTCGCGCTCGACGTGTCGTCCGGCGCGGCGGACTACGGCATCCTCGTCTGCCGCAGCGGCGTCGGCATGTCCATGTGCGCCAACCGCTTCCAGAACGTGCGCGCCGCGCTCTGCACGACGACAGACGCCGCGACGATGACGCGCCAGCACAACGGCGCGAACGTACTCTGCCTCGGCGCGGACGTCGTCTCGTCCGACTACGCCGTCGAAATCGCCAAGACGTTCCTTGCGACGCCCGTGGACATGGACGCCCGCCACGAGCGCCGCCGCATGAAGCTCGAGCGCGCCGGCC
>JAFYQC010000242.1 GCA_017547265.1 Kiritimatiellia bacterium
CCACGCTCAGCACGGCTGAATCCGTGCTGATCATGAGTCCATATGACAATGAAAACAATAACATCTCAGTTGCCAATACGGTCGTTTCAAATGCTTCGCTTAGGACTGGAACTTTGGTTAATTCGGGGCCGATGCAGGTCTATTCGTCGTCAATCGTCAATGGAAAGCTTGGTGACACTGACGCGGTGTGCGGGACATACAATGGCGTGACGTTTATGAATTTCGTCTCGTTGAGTGGCAATGGCGTTGTCTATCAGGCCTGCTCCTACACCTTCAATGCTACCGAGGAATGGAAGAACAATGCCTACGACCTGCTGTTCGACACCCAGGAGAGGATCCATTTAAACGGGGCAAAGGTAGACAGTGGTGTCTATGCTTCGAATTTTACCTTGACCGACAATGGCGCGACAGGGAACGAGGCCACGCCATACAATCTTACGCTGACCTATTGGGAGCCTGTGTGGACTGGCGTTCCCAAGGCGGATTGGACCGTTCAGCCAGGGGCTCGGGTCAAGCTTACGAAGGATACGCGGATCGGGGCGTTGACAGTTGCCGATTCTACGGACGTCAAGATCGACCTTAACGGGTACAATCTGAAAGTCGTGGCTCTCTTCGTCAATGGCGAGGAGAAGAAGGGCGAGTTTGCCGCGGGCGACCTCCCGATGTTGACTGGCGAAGGCAGTCTCACGGTTAGCGGTCCGGGCTTCGCGATTATCATAAGATAGCGGAAGCCCACTATCCAAGTCCTAAAGCAACCTTGTTTCGGCCTTTGTGGACGAAACGCCAGCCGAAGGTGTAGACATGAAAAAAGCAACTATGTCATTTGCAGCGCTTGCGGCGATGCCGCTTATAGCAGGAGTCACCATGCCAAAACCAGACCTTGGCGAGAATGTCCGTGTGTTCTCGCCAGAAGACGGACTTGAAAACATTCATCGCGTGACGGAAGATGTGTTCAAGCGTCAGCACAAGCGCCAGTTCGGACCCGAGCGCCAGGCGTTCCTCTTTCTCCCGGGCGACTACTCGAAGATGAAGACGGTCAACGTCGGCTACTATACGCAGATACTCGGTCTCGGCCGCTCTCCGCGCGACGTGAAGCTCTCTAACGTGAAGACGCCCGCAGCGCTCGACAAGAACAACGCGACGTGCAACTTCTGGGTCGGAATCGAGAACGTCGAAATCGTCGACACCGACAACAACGCCGATCCATTCTTCAACTTCCAGTGGGCCGTTTCGCAGGCGGCTCCCGCGCGGCGACTCTATGTCTCGCGCAAGGCCGTCTTCGACTGGTTCTACGGCTGGGCGTCGGGCGGTTTTGTCGCGGACTGCGTTTTCGAGAAACAGGCTGGCTCCTACTCGCAGCAGCAGTACTTCTACCGCAACGACTCCTTCAACGCAGGAATATACGGAATCAACTGGAATCAGGTCGTCGTCGGATGTGCTGGCGATTTCGCCTCGCGCAGCAAGGACGGTGCGAAGGAACTTTCGCAATGCGCTCCGACTGGCGCGGAAGGCGTTTCCTCGAACTGGCGCGCCGGTGGCTGCACTACTGTCGTGGGCGAAACGCCGGTTGTTCGCGAAAAGCCGTTTCTCTTCGTGGACGGCGACGCGTTCAAGGTGTTCGTGCCGGCGATTCGCCGAGGCTCGAAGGGCGTGAGCTGGGGCGAGGGCAAGGCGAACGGCGGAATGGGCGATGGAAGAATACTCGACCTTGCGAGCGACTTCTACGTGGCGAAGGAGAAGAAGGACAACGCGAAGTCCATCAATGCCGCGCTCGCCGCAGGGAAGAACATCCTCTTCACGCCGGGAATCTACCATGTCGACGAGCCGATAAAGGTGATGAAGCCGGGCACCATCGTCCTCGGCATTGGTGAGGCGACAATCGTTCCCGAGAACGGCGACGCTGCGCTTCGGTGTGCCGATGTCGACGGACTTATCGTCGCGGGGCTCATCTTTGACGCTGAGCGCGCATCGAAGAGGTTTGTCGTCGTAGGCGACGGAAAGACTGGCGCTCGCCACGCCAAGAATCCTGCGTTCCTCGTCGATCTCGTCTACCGCGTTGGCGGAACCGGGAAGCCGGGCAAGACCGAGGTCTGCCTTGAGATCAACTCTAACGATGCCATCGTTGACCATACTTGGATATGGCGTGCGGACCACGGTGATCACACGGGGTGGACTGCCAATAAGTCGAAAAACGGAATCGTCGTCAATGGCGACGGCGTGACGTGCTACGGGCTTTTCGTCGAACACTTCCAGGAACACGACGTCTTCTGGAAAGGCGAGGACGGTCGCGTCTTCTTCCTTCAGAACGAGAAGTGCTACGACCCTCCGGGCAACGCGACGTGGATGTCTCACGGCGGGAAGAAGAAGGGGTATGCCGCCTACAAGGTCGCGGATGGCGTCAAGCGTCACTACGCGGTTGGGCTTGGCGTTTACGATGTCTTCATCAACACGAACGGGAACAGCGTTTTCCTCGATGACGCGATTGAGGTGCCAGATGCACCTGGTGTAGTCATTGAGAACGCCTGCACCGTCGAGATCGCGAATGGAGAAGGACCGATCGTCGGCATCAACGCAATCGTTAACGGCCAAGGCCACGCGATCAAGACTGGCAAGGGCTCTGGTGGCGGCTACGCCATCCAGCGCGTCTACCGCTACTCTGCCGGCAAGGCCGACATCGCCCCGGACTACTACCACCGGTAGCAGTCCGCTGCATTCGGCGGCGCATTTGCCGCGGCTTCTCTGATTTCGCCGCCCATTGAGCGGCGGAATGTGGTATAATCTTCTTTCACGTGTCAATGTATATGTACAACAGCAAAGAAGGAGACTAACCATGCCTATCGAGCCCATTCTGATCGCCGCCGGCGTTCTTTTGTTTGCCATTCTCATCGTAATTTCCTACGTCAAGGCACCGCCGGACATGGCGTACATCATCTCCGGCCTCAAGCGCCGCACCGTAATCGGCGGGGCGAACTTCCGCATTCCCTTCCTCGAACGGCTCGACAAGGTGACGCTTGAGCTGATCCAGGTCGACGTGAAGACTTCCGAACCGGTTCCCAACGCCGACTTCATCAACGTCAACGTCGATGCAGTCGTGAACATCAAGGTCGGCCGCGATCCCGAGAAGATCGACCTCGCCGCGATGAACTTCCTCAATGCCGCGCCGAACTACATCGCCGGCGTCGCGAAGGAGGTGCTCGAGGGCAACATGCGTGAAATCGTCGGCCAGATGCACACTAAGGAGATGGTGCTCGACCGCCAGAAGTTTGCTGACATGGTGAAGACGAACGCCGACCCCGATCTCGCCCGCATGGGCCTCGAGATCATCTCGTTCAACGTCCAGAACTTCTCTGACAACGACAAGGCGATCGAGAACCTCGGTATCGACAACATCGCCCAGATATCGAAGGATGCGGCAATCGCCCGTGCAAACGCGGAGCGTGACGTTGCAGTCGCCAGGGCGCAGGCAGAGAAGGAGGCGAACGACGCATCCGTCGCCGCGCAGACTGAAATCGCGAAGAAGCAGAACGAGCTCGAAATCAAGAAGGCCGAACTCAAGAAGGACGCCGACACGCAGCTCGCAATCGCCGAGGCCGCGAAGGGCATCATGGCCGAAGAGCAGCGCAAGGTCAAGGAAGTCAAGTTCGGCGACGCGAACATCGCGCGCCAGGAGAAGGAGATCGAGCTGAAGGAACGCGCGGTCGCCATCAAGGAGAAGGAACTCGACGCGAACGTGCGCAAGGAGGCGGACGCCAAGAAGTACGCGATTGAGCAGGACGCGCAGGCGGCGCTCTTCCAGCAGTCCAAGCTTGCCGAAGCCGATCTCTACCGCCGCACGAAGGAGGCCGAGGCGCGTCTTGCCGAGGCGGAACGCGAGGCGGACGCGAAGAAGGCGCTCGCCGAGGCGGAGCGCGTCAAGGGCGAGAACGAGGCGGCGGTTATCGCCGCCAAGGGCCAGGCCGAGGCCGAGGCAATCAAGCTGAAGGCGCTTGCCGAGGCGGAGGGTCTCGAGAAGAAGGCCGAGGCAATGGCGAAGTATGGCGAGGCCGCGAAGATGGACCTCCAGCTCCAGGTCGCCAAGGTCTACTGCGAGCAGCTGCCCGACATCGCGAAGGGCATTGCCGAGGCGTACACGAAGGTCGGCAACATCACGATGTATGGCGACCAGTCTGGCTCGATCGCCGCGGGGGTTATCGACAAGTCCGTCCAGCTTTCCGACGGGCTCTCGAAGGGTCTCGGCATCGACCTCAAGTCGCTTCTCGCCGGCGCGTTCGGCGTGAAGATTCTCGATGCTGCAGGCAAGGGCGGCGACAAGCAGGGTTCGTAAAAGGGCGTGTCTCGAGAGGAGGCGAGTCGACATGAAGGCAATTTGTAGTCGCGTTGGTGCGCTGGCAGCATGTGCAGTGCTGTCCTTGGCAGCCGGCTGCGGGCCGTTCTGGGTGAATCCCTACATCACAGTCGAGCAGAGTAATCTCAACTGGATGGAGATACACTACTACAACACGAACCGCAAGCCGGTGCACCGTGTGTCGTTGTCGCTCTCGGGTTCGGGACATATCGAGATCAAGAAGGGCACGAGCCCGCAGATCTCCGACGACTTTGCTAAGAAGTACAAGGAGGACGAGTGGGCTGATATCCATACGCAGCGCATGGACATCGATCCCGATCACGTCAACGACATTTTCCAGGACCTCGTGAACCGCGGCGTGCTAGACCGCGAGAAGTGGGGCAAGTCCGAGAAAAACAAGAAGGAATACAAGCGCTTTATAGCCGTTAAGGCGAACATCAACAACATCACGTATTCCGAAAGAGACAACATCTTTGAGGTGGATCCCGATCTTGCTGAGTATCTCCTCGACACAATCAGACAATTCGACAGGCCAATGCGCAGATGAACGTACACGACACCATACTTGAAATGGCGACGAAGGCCCGTGCGGCCGCCGCCGGACTTGCGAAGAAGACGACGGACGAAAAGAACGCCGCGCTTCTCGCCATAGCAGATTCCCTTGAGAAGAACCGCGCTGCGATCGTCGCCGCGAACGGCATCGACTTGGCGCATGCGAAGGAGGCGGGAATCTCCCCCTCGATGCTCGACCGTCTGACGCTCACGCCTGCGCGGTTCGATGCGATGGTCGCCGGTGTCAGGCATGTCGCGACATTGCCCGATCCCGTAGGGGAGACGATCTGGACGCGCGAGCGCCCGAGCGGGATAAATATCCGCAAGGTGCGCGTGCCGCTCGGCGTGATTGCAGTCGTCTTCGAGTCTCGCCCGAATGTCTTCATCGACACGGCTGCGCTTTGCCTCAAGACCGGCAATGCCGTGATCTTGCGCGGTGGCAAGGAGGCGATTGAGTCGAACAAGGCCCTCGCCGTCGCCGTCCGCGAAGCAGGCGTTGGCGATGCCGTGCAGCTTGTCGAGACGCTTGACCACTCGGCGGTAACCGAGCTCGTCCGCGCTGTGGGGCTTATCGACGTCGCGATTCCGCGCGGCGGTGAACGGCTCATCCGTGCGATGTGCGAGGCGGCGCTTGTGCCCGTCCTCAAGCACTACAAGGGCGTCTGCCACATCTATGTCGACGACAAGGCCGATCTTTCGATGGCGCTTTCGATCCTCGACAACGCGAAGACCCAGCGTCCTGGTGTCTGCAATGCCGCAGAGTGTCTTCTCGTCCACGAGAAGCTCGCGCCGCTCTTCATGCCGATGGTCGAGGCGTGGGCAAAGGACAAAGGCGTGACGCTCCACGAGAACGAGGCGGGTACGGAATATCTTTCGCTCGACATCAATGTCGCGAAGGTCGCCGACTATCGCGCGGCAATTGACTTCATAAACGAACACTCCTCGCACCACTCCGATTGCATCGTGACGAACGACGAGGCGCGCGCGGCCGAGTTCCTGCGCGATGTCGATTCTGCCGCGGTCTACCACAATGTCTCTACGCGCTTCACCGATGGCGGCGAGTTCGGCATGGGCGCGGAGATAGGCATCTCCACCGACAAGCTCCATGCTCGCGGTCCGATGGGCCTTGAGGAACTCACGACCTACAAGTACACGGTGACTGGCGATGGAGTGATGAGGGATTAGGGGTCAGGAGTCAGGGGTCAGTAGTCAGGAGTCAGTGTGA
>JAFYQC010000243.1 GCA_017547265.1 Kiritimatiellia bacterium
CGTGTGCCGTACCGGCATCGGAATGTCGCTGGCCGCAAACCGCTTCCAGAACGTCCGTGCCGCCGTCTGTGCTACGACCGACGCGGCAACGATCACCCGCCAGCACAACGGCGCGAACGTGCTCTGCCTCGGAGCAGACATCGTCTCTCCCGCCTATGCCGTTGAAATCGCAAAGGCGTTTATCGCGACTCCTGTCGACGAGAGCGAGCGCCACGCGCGCCGCCGCTGGAAGCTCGAGCGCGCCGAGCGTCTTTCCGATTGCTCGGGGCTTATGCGCGACGATCCCGAGGTCTACGCCGCGATCGAGGCGCAGACAAAGCAGGAGGACGCCGAAATCAACTTGATTGCGTCCGAGAACACCTCTTCCCGCGCATGCCGCGAGGCGGCTGGGTCTGTCCTCATGAACAAGTACGCTGAGGGCTATCCGGGGATGCGCTGGTACTCAGGCTGCCTTCCCGTCGATGCGGCTGAGGAGCTTGCGAGGAAGCGCGCGTGCGAGCTTTTCGGCGCCGAGCACGCGAATGTCCAGCCCCACTGCGGCTCTGCCGCGAACATGGCGGTCTACTTCGCGACGATCAAGCCCGGCGACACGATCATGTCGATGTCGCTTGATCAGGGCGGCCATCTGTCGCACGGCTCGCCTGTCAATTTCTCGGGCAAGATCTACAACATCGTTCCCTACACCGTCGACCCGAAGACGGAAATGCTCGATTACGACGCAATGGAAAAACAGGCGCTTGAAATCAAGCCCAAGATCCTCCTGACTGGCGCTTCGGCCTATCCCCGCACGATAGACTTCAAGCGCATCCGCGAAATCTGCGACAAGGTCGGCTGCATCATGATGGTCGACATGGCGCACATCGCCGGTCTCGTCGCCGGTGGCGCGCATCCGTCGCCTGTTCCCTACGCCGACTTCGTCACGACGACGACGCACAAGACGCTCGGCGGTCCACGTGGCGGCATGGTGCTCTGCAAGGAGAAGTGGGCAAAGGCGCTCGATTCCGCGGTGTTCCCCGGCATGCAGGGTGGCCCGCTCGAGAATATCATCGCTGCGAAGGCGGTCGTCTTCCGCGAGTGGATGAGCGAGGCGAAGAAGGGCTATGCCCAGCAGGTCGTCAAGAACTGCCAGGTGATGTGCAAGACCGTCCAGGATCGCGGCTATCGCATCGTTTCCGGCGGCACTGACAACCACCTCTTCCTTGTTGACGTCAAGAAGTCGAAAGGCATCACCGGCAAGGAAGCCGCGGCCGCTCTTGACGCCGCCGGCATCATCGTCAACAAGAACACGATCCCCTACGACACCGAGTCTCCCTTCAAGACTTCCGGCATCCGCGTCGGCACTGCGTCCGCTACGACGCGCGGCATGAAGGAAGCCGAGATGATCAAGATCGGCACGTGGATCGCCGACGTTCTCGACAATATCGCAGACACCACAGTCCAGGAGAGAGTCAAGCGCGAAGCCGCGGCACTCGTCGCGAACTTCCCTGTCCCGTAATGGCGAAGGTCGCGACAGTCGCAGTCGTGGGGCGCACGAACGCGGGAAAGTCCACGCTCGTAAACGCGCTCGTAGGTGAGAAGGTCTCGATCGTCTCCCCAGTCGAGCAGACGACGCGCAACACGATTCGCGGCATTGTCGCAGACCCGCGCGGACAGCTTGTCCTCCTAGACACGCCCGGCCTCCACAAGGCCGTCGGCACCCTCGGCACGCTTCTCAACCGCATGGCGCGCAGAAGTGCTGCCGGAACTGACATCACTTGCGTAGTTTTCGACGCATCGCAGGAACCGCAGCTCGAGGACATCGGCTGGATGCAGCGCGTCGCAAAGGAAAAGCCCGAGAAGGTTGTATTCGTCCTTAACAAGGCCGACAAGGCGCCTTTCTTCGAGAAGATGTTCCGCGACGCCTGGCAAGAGGCGTGTGGGACAAGTGGGAGTTCAGAGTTGGAGTTGGAGAAAGGGGTCAGGAGTCAGTACGCAGGGGTCAGGGGTCAGAGTGGGAGTTCAGAGTTGGAGTTGGAGAAAGGAGTCAGGGGTCAGGAGTCAGGGGTCAGGGGGCAGAGTGGGAGTTCAGAGTTGGAGTTGGAGAAAGGAAGAATTCCTCTTTGGGTCAAGTCTATTTCCACGACCGAGGGGGGCGCGAAGCCGGTTCTCGATGCGCTTTTTGGCTTTGCCGAGGAAGGCGAGCTCCTTTTTGACGAAGACATTGTGACGGACTATCCGCGCAAGCTCGCGATAGCCGACGTGATTCGCGAGAAGTATCTCGCCCATCTACACCAGGAGCTGCCGCACGAACTAGGCATAATTGTAAAGCGCGTCATTGACGAGGGGTCGCGCTGGAAGTCAGAGGCCGAGGTGCTCGTCAACCGTCCTTCGCAGAAGCCGATAGTCATCGGCAGGGCGGCGTCCACGATAAAGGCCGTTCGCAAGGCGGCGGAGCGCGAACTGAAGGAAGTGTTCGGCGTGCCTGTCTCGCTGGAACTCTGGGTGAACGTCGAGCCCAACTGGATGAAGAACCAGAAGCTACTCGCGGAAATGGGCTACCTTGGAGGGTTGGTTTAAAGTTTAAAGTTAAAAGTTAAAAGTTGAAGATTGAATTTAGAGCTGTCGGAAGTTTGTTGATGGGCGTCATTGGTTTTATGGCGTCCTTCTCGGCGTTTGGCGACGAGCTTGCTATCGCGCGCGAGGCGCTTCGCGACGGGCTCTGGGATGTCGCGCGCACGCATGCCGCTAAGTCCGAAGATCCTGCCGCTCGCTTTGTCATCGCCGAGAGTTTTGCTCGCGAAGGCAAGTGGAAGGAGCTTGTCGAGGCGATCGATGGCTGGGGCAACCCTGAGGACGAGCCGTTTCTCTATTACCGTGCGCTTGCGCTTGTCGAGACGGGCAAGAATGCGCAGGCGAACTTCATTCTTGCAGATCGCAAGTTTGCCGATCCCGCCTATTCGCGCCTCGCAACGCGTCTCAAGGCGCGTATCGCAATGTCCGAGAAGGGCGCGGCCGAGGCGCTCAAGGTTGTAAAGGACGCACCCGACGAAATTGCCGACGAAGACTCCGCGATGTTTGCGGCGGGGCTTATGGCTGCGAGTGGCGACAAGCAAGGCGCCGAGGAGATCTGGCGTGCCATTGCCGCGCGCGGCACCAACGCGAGCGAGAGGGCTTTTGCCGCGGCGAGCGTGAACCTCAATGACGAGCAGCTTCTCCGTACGGCGTATGAGCGCAGCCAGTCGTCGGAGTCGAAGCGGCGCACCGGCTATGCCCTCGGCAAGCTCCTGCTTGCGAAACCAGAGACGCTCGACGAGGGCGCGACGATCGTGCGTTCGCTTGTGCGCGCAGCGCCAGATGCGCCCGGCGCGCGTGATGGAATGTCCGCGATAGCCGACGCGTGTCTCGATGGCGGCCGCTATGCCGAGGCCGTTGCCGCCTACAAGGAGACGTTCGAGACGTGGCCAGATGCGGCGAAATCGTCGCTTCTCCAGGACGGTCTTGGCTGGGCGCTTGAGAAACTCGGCAAGTACGACGAGGCGCTTGAGGCCTTCAGACGGGCCGAGGAGACGGCTCCCGGCGACTCCGTGCGTGCGAGGGAGATCGTCAAGCAGGGCGACGTGCTCGCCTTGTCGGGGAAAATCGACGAGTCGCTTGTCAAATACAGGACGGTGTTGGCAAAGTATCCAGCGACTGACTCTGCCGCGCGCATAAAGGACATCGTCCGCATCAGGGATCTCGAGGACCGCGGGCGCGAACTCTATCGCGAATACAGGTTTGCCGAGGCGCAGAAGGTTTTCAGGGAAGTGGCCGAGAAGGACGCTTCGCGCAAGTCGCGGATGGACTATCTCGAGGCGATGTGCCTCTACGGTCAGGGGCTCGACGAGGAAGCCGAGCGCCTCGTTCGTCGAATCGCGTCGGAGTCCGCCGACGCCGAGACTAAGTCGATGGCCGTGCTGTGGCTTGCGAAGCACTCCTACAATCGCGGCGCGTGGCAGGAGTCGCGCAAGCTCTTCTCCGAGTTTGCCGAGAAGTCTCCCGACTCGCCAGATGCGCCCGAGGCGCTCGTATGGTCGGCTCGCGCAGCGTTTGCAGAGAACGACTTTCAGGCCGCGATACAGACTGTCACGCGCCTTGCTGAGAAATATCCCAATTCACCTTCGTCGCTGCGCGGGCTTCTCGTCCAGGGCGAGGCGCTTATCGAACTTGCGCGATTCGACGAGGCGGTGCTCGTTCTTGAAAGGGTCGCTCTTGCCAACGGTGTAGACGCTGCGGACAAGCTCAGCGCAAAGCTTCTCGGCGCGGACGCGCTTTTTGCAATGGGTGCTGACAATCCTGTGCGCTACCAGGAGGCCTTCGAGGCGTATCGCGGCGTCCGCGACGGCGAGGAGCTTTCGCCTAGCCAGCGCATTTCCGTCTCCTACAAGGCCGCGAAGACACTCGAAAAACTTAAGCGCATGGACGAAGCCATAGATCGTTACTACACGGATGTCGTCCTTGCCTATCGCATGGCGCGCACGCAAGGCGTGCGCATGGACGATGAGGCGCGCGCGGCGTTTTCGCGCGCCGCGTTCACGCTTGCCGACGAGTACGAGTCGCGCGGTCGCGACTTCCAGGCCGTACATGTACTCGAGCTGGTTGTCGCGAGCGACGTTCCCGCATCTGTCGAGGCCGCGAAGCGCATGGAGCGCATCAAGAGGAAAGGAAACTTCCTATGACGATATCAGGTGGACCCGTGTTCTGGCTGCTCGTGGCGCTTGCCGTCGCGGCGGTCGTCATTTTCTTCGAGCGCTTCTTCGAGCTTAGGCGCGTCCAAATCGACTGGCAGGACTTTGTCAAGGGCGTAATCAACGTCCTCGGCGGCGGAAATGCCGAAGAGGCGCTAGCGATATGCGAGGACACTGCCGTTCCAGTCGCAAGCGTCGTCGCGACCGCCATCCGCCACCGCGACGCCGGTGCACGCGTGTTGCGCGAGGCCGTTGATTCGCAGGGCCGCGCCGAGATAAGCCGTCTCGACCGCCGCCTTGCTGCGCTCGCTATCATAGGGCAGATA
>JAFYQC010000244.1 GCA_017547265.1 Kiritimatiellia bacterium
ACAAAACGAAACAGCGTCCTTGCACAGCGCAGTCTCCGACAAATTTAAGCCAATCGATCGTTTCACATTCTGAACAATATTGAAAGCCGCTTGTTGGCAATCGAAGCTACATAAACGGCTACATGTATCTTGATCGGCTTGGCTATATCTAATGTTCGCAACATTGTACGGCAAATTTTTCATTACTTCGCTTGCGAACCTACTCGTATTCGGAAGGAAAAAAATCAAATCAAAGTACAAATCTCCCAACTTTTCTTTCATGTGCTCGTCAAGCGTTCGAATAAGAAAGACAATATCAGGATTCTTCTTTCCTTCCATATAAAAGAAACGAGTAAAGAATGTTGTCAACAAACAACATGTATACATATTTGCTGTTAGGTTCCTTGCACCATCAATCTGCGGAAACAGCGTCTTTGCACGCGCCGTAGCGAGAGCCACCGCAGTTGCAAAAATATCATTTGCAACTTTCATTTCATTCTCTTGTGTCATCATAGGTATTCCTTTGCGTTGTTTCTACACGGCAATTTTTACGCATAGATAATCAACAATCATTTTACATGCCACCAACTGCTTTTTTTTGCTCCAAATCAGCCTTCATTTTATCCGCAACATCTTGCAAGGCAACGTCCAGGGATTCAATATCGTTAGCGGTTGATGTCGGCAACACGGCTATACTGAAGAATTTTCTGACATATCCTAGAGATAGCGATATAATCTTTGAAGACCCATGTAGCTGTATTGAAGAAAGCATATTAGACACTTCTCTCAATACACTTCCATCCAAAAAATTCACAGGCACAGGGCATGCAGATCCATTCTTTGCCGCCCCAAACATCATCAAATAAACCCCCATTGTAGACAAGAAATCATGGTAGGACAATTCGCGCTTCCGCTTCTTTTCTATCGCACATTCTCGAATTCCTTTTTCGTGTTGCTCGTGCAATGTCATTTTGTGCGTTCGCCAGTTAAGAAACCAAGATATGAAACCCTGAAGCATCACGCCAAGAATTGTAAAGCTACTCCCTATAATAATTCCAATTGTCGTTTCTGACATCTGACTTCTCCTTGTTAGTGTCAAAACTGTACTTTCCTTCTTGAACTGCACATGTATTATATCATAATTCCAGCATTGGCATGCGCCATTAAACGCGATTGTCTTCACTGTGGAGACATTTTGGCAATCCTCTATATATCTAAAACGGGAAATCGTCCAAAACGTTTAAGGTTCGTGCGCCATGCGCATGGAGAATCTCGTCAACCTTGCTGATGTCGTAGATTCCTGCGACGATACAGGCTTGATAGATGATGTCTTCAAGCAAGAACTCAGACAGGGCGTGCCCAGCAGCGCGAAGGAACGCATTCGTCTCGTCAAGGGTCAGATGCAACGCAAGCGCGAACTGAACCGCTGTCTCCTTTGAGACTGGACGCAGCTCGTTGCTGATGATCGACGAGTAGGTTTGACGACTAACGCACGCCGCATGATAGACTTGCGCCGCGTCACCGTTGAACTTGTCGCGCACATGTCGAATCAGAAGCGCCGCGAACGATGGATTGGCAGTGTTCAGATTCGGCGTCCGCACAGTCGTCCGTCCGCTCGGAGGCGGCACGACCGTTCCCTCCGGCTTGCCAGAAAGCAGCCATTCGTCGTCGCCAGTTCCAAGCGGGATTATCTCTTCCTCATCGCCGCTATCGCCGGAAATCGGCTGTACATCGGCCCACTCCTGATGCGCGAGGTTGCGCCCGACGGCATACGCGATGAGCAGTTCGGCAAAAAGCCGTTCCCGCGACATCCCGTAGCCCGCCGCCGCAACGACTTGCGCCGCCGCAGGATAGCCCATGCGCGTTGCAAGCTTCGCCCACTCCGTCATCTGCATTAAATTTTCCATTCTTCCCCACCGCGCCTTCTACGCCGAACACGCGCTTCGCCGCCCCGTGCGCACACTCGCCACTCATCAATCACCAACGACCTTGCAGGGAAGGTGTTTGGACAACCCTTCAAGCGCGATAACTCGACAAAATTGCCTGATTCCACCGTAAAATCACCACCATCTTTAGGACCCATCCCCAAAGTTTCCAGAGACGTGCGTCTGCCGTATTATGGCGTCAACGTCTTCGATCTCCTTCGCGACCTCGTCGCCGGCGCCATCCGCAGTTGGACGTTCTGCTCGGGTATAGACGAAGAGATCGAGGCGACGCCCGCCGCTTGCGGGGTTCCGGCCATCCTGCAATTCGTACCGCAGAGAATAGTCGTCGTCGCCATTGTACGTAGTGCGGCTTGTCATCTGCAAGCCACCGAGCCGTTCGGGGAACTCCACCCGCAGCGCGGGATCGACCCATGACCGGCAATCCCGCCACGCATTCTCCTGCCGCGCCAACGCGCCAGACATCGCCATGAGCGCCACCGCGACCGCAACCAGCCTTTACTTGTTCATCGCCTTCACCGTTTATTGTCTTTCTTGATAATCTGTCTTCATCCTCTTACTCGCCTCTCGCGGCGAAATCTTACAAGACAAACTTCTTCTCGAACGTATGGAGCGTTTCGAGAAGATAAGGATCGAGGAAGCTCTCCGCCTTGGCGCGGATATCGGCGGGGACGCCATAGTAGGCACCGGCAACCGCGCCGCAGATGGCGCCAAGGGTGTCCGAGTCGCCACCGATGGAGATCGCATTGCGGATCGCGTCCTCGAAGGAGTTAGACTCGAAGAACGCTTCAAGCGCCTGCGGCACAGACCCCTGGCACGACACATCGAACGCATACGTGGGGCGGATCTCGTCGAGCGTGAAGTCGATCTTGTAGTAGTCCTCCAGCACGTACTGGCGAATCTCTTCCATCGACTTCCCGGTTCTCGCGAAGAATGTCACGACAGCCGTCGCTTCCGCGCCCTTGATGCCCTCGGGATGGTTGTGTGTGACCTCCGTGACGGCGCGCGACATCGCCTTTACCTCGTCGAGCGTCCTCCCGGCCCATCCACACGCGCTCACGCGCATCGCCGATCCGTTCCCCCAGCTGTTGTAGGGCTGAGGATCGTCGTCATGAAGCCAATGATGGAAATGCCCGCCATAGCCAGCATTCGGGAAGCGTCGGCCATACTCCTGCATCCGCCTGACGGCAACTGCGCCAAGGTCGCCGCCACCGGCCTTCCAATCCATCAGCGCTGCCGCGACCGCCAGCGTCATCACAGTGTCATCCGTGAAGCGGCAAGGATGCCGCGACTCTTTCGCGCCCTTCAGGAATGTAAACTCCTTGCCTTTGTGATTCTTGAACTCGAACCGCGACCCCGCGATATCGCCGACTATTGCACCAATCATCATGTTTCTCCTTCCTATTCCCTACTCGCCGCTCGCGGCGAAACCTTACAAGGCTTTTGAAGTCATCAACAATTCAGCCACCATATAGCGAAGACTTAAATGCATCCATTTGATCACAAAGCTTTTGACGCATTTCTCCTTCT
>JAFYQC010000245.1 GCA_017547265.1 Kiritimatiellia bacterium
GACGGCGCGACGGGTCCGAACACGCACGGCGGCGACGGCGCGGCGCTCCAGCCGGAGTTCAAGTTCGACGCGAAGACACCGCCCATGTTTCTCGTGCACGGCGACAAGGACTACTATTCGCCGATGGGTTCCGTGCTGCTCTACACGGAACTCCATAAGCGGAAGATCCCCGCGCAGCTGTTCGTCTACGCGAACGTCTCGCACGGCCTCGGCGACACCGTCAACGCGCGCGGCTGGCAGCAGCGGATCGTGGACTGGATCGCGAGCATCGGATTCTGATTCGCAAAGATGTTATCGCGCAAGTGGGCTTGTGCGAGAGGGGCGGATTATGGTAAAATCTACGCCGTGAGATTTCTGTGTGTAAGGTGAATTTCCAATGGCGTTGCCGGTGAACATAGACGATCTCGTGAACCATCGCAAGGTGGAATGGGCGAGGATCGAGTACAAGGAGGGATGGAACCCTGAAAAGGTGCTCCATTCCCTCTGCGCGTTCGCAAACGACATCGACAACTGGGGCGGCGGGTATGTCATTCTAGGTGTTGCCGAGGAGGACGGCAAGCCGGTGTTTCCTGTAAAGGGGCTTCCGCCAGATTCGATTGATCGAATCCAAAAGGAACTGCTGGGCGTTTGCCATCTGATAGAACCGCTGTATCTTCCGGTCGTCGAACCTGTTGAGTATCAGGGAAAGTCATTGCTTGTCATCTGGGCGCCGGGTGGCGTGGAGCGGCCGTATAAGTGCCCTGAGCATCTTGACAGAAATGCTAAATCGCCAAAGTCATACTACATCCGCAAGATGGCAAGCACGGTCAAGGCGACACGAGCCGAAGAGAAGGCGTTGTTCGACCTTGCCGGTGACGTGCCGTTTGATGACCGCTTGAACATGCATGCAGATGTCACCGACCTCAAGATGAACCTGATCGTTGACTATCTGCATGAGGTCGGCAGCGAGCTTGCCGCGACAGCAGAGGAGATGTCCGTTGCCGAGTTGGCGCGCAACATGCAGATCGCAGCGGGACCGGTTGAGTGTTTCAAGCCGAAGAACGTCGGGCTCTTGTTCTTCAATCACCATCCGGAGAACTTCTTCCGCTGCGCTTGGATTGAGGTGGTGGACAAGCCAGATCCGACGGGCGAGGGCATGGTTGAGCAAACGTTCCGGGGGCCGCTCCACGTGCAGCTCCGTTCGGCGCTCGACTACATCCGAAATTGCTTTTTGCGCGAGAAGATATTCAAGTATGATGATCGCCCTGAAGCGGGGCGTTTCTGGAACTATCCTTATCGCGCCATAGAGGAGGCGCTTGCAAACGCCGTCTATCACAAGTCATATCAGATTGCGGAACCCATTACCGTGGTGGTGACGCCGGAGGCGATGACGATTTCAAGTCTGCCCGGTCCTGAAAGGTCAATCACGGATGCCGACCTTGCGGCCTGCCGCATGGTGGGCCTCCACTATCGCAACCGCCGTATCGGTGACTTCCTCAAGGAACTTGATCTCGTTGAAGGGCGCAATACGGGTGTCCCTGTCATCGTGAACGTCATGCGCGGAAACGGCTCGCCGATGCCGGTGTTCTCTTCACCGGAGAATCGGGACTGGCTCTCCGTCACGCTGCCGATCAATCCTCATTTCTGTGAAATGGTCTGTGAAATGAAGAATCCCATTTCACAGACAATTGCACCAGAAACTGCGCTGAAAAACGGTGAAACTGCGCTGAAAACTGCGCTGAAAACTGGAGAAATTGCACCAGAACGCCAGAAAATTGCACCAGAAATTGCACCCGAAATTGCACCAGAAAAATCAGCCGGCGGCGCTTCGTCTCGCACGATTTCAAAAGAAAACCGTGCTGTTTTGCAAGATAACGACCATGTGGTGTCTGTTATAACGGCAGAAGAGGAATTGGCGCAGATAGAAATTGCACTCAAAATTGCACTCGAAATTGCACCCAAAAGATTTAGAGTGCAAAAATCAAAGAAGATACGCGAGAGGATGGCACAGATCATTCAATGTCTTCTTCGCAATAGGCGGACAAGCATTGCTGACCTCGCTGCGGCAATGAATGTTTCTTTGAGAACATTGAGGGCAGACATTTCGTTGATGAGGAAGGTTAAGGTTCTGAAGCGCATCGGAGCCGATAAGAATGGTTCTTGGGTCGTCCTTCTTGACTACGGGAGGAATCGCTGATGTCAGGAGGAACCTACAAGAAGGAGAGCAAGATGCAGAAGCGTCGGCGTAGCATTGATGGCCTACGGTGCTTCAGCTCTGCGGCGGTGAATCTTCGTCTAGTACCGTTTTACGAACGACCACTTAAATGATATACTGATGTCCGTGAACAAACAACAACCCAAGGAGGTCTTGCCGAAATAGAGACGATATAGGCGGGCGACGGCCCGTCAATAACGATTTTGCATAACTGCAAACGCGACGTTCGACTGAAAACCGTGGAAAGTATTCAGCAAACAAGAACGACGAGTTGGCAGGGATGCGTCCCGTTCGGGGGCGCACTCTTCTGCCGTCTTGTATTCTTGTTAGGGTCGATTCCACGGTACCCCAGTCGAGTATGAGATGGATCAAGGGAATGCGTTCCCGAATCTTTCTCTCCGTTGCGTGCGCGGCGGCGGACGGAGAGGAAAAGGATGAAAAAGAGTTTCTTTGATGAGGTCATGGATGTCCTGAGGAAGGACTGCCGTTTTGTTTCAGAGAAGGGGGAACTTCTGCGTAACGCTGTTTTTGAGGCGGCGCAGAAGATGGATGCGAAACTTTTGAAATCGCTCCGTGCCAACGAGGCGACGCGCAAGCGGTTCTTTACGGATGTCGGTGGTGGAATCTCGGTATTTGACAAACAGCAGTTCGGCTGGGTTGTTTCCAATCGCGATTTTCTTCCCAATTCCTTTACGCGCTTTAGAAACAAGATTGGACTTGCCATAGGCGATGAAATGTTCGCCTCATTGAGGGATGTGGAACTAGACTTCCCGTATCGAGATTGCTTATTGGCTGGAGGGCAGACGAAAGAGGATGCAACACGCGATGAGGTTTTTTACAATGCTTCACTCGCCCCAGACGAGGTTGATCGGTTGCTTGAACCAAAAGTGTTGACACATGCCGTCAAGTTCACGGTTAAGGGGAAGAAGATCTCGACTCGGCCAGTCGAAGCACTTTGAGATGACGACAACCTCGTGATAAAAGGGAACAATTTACTTGGACTTGCTTCGCTAATGCCTCGCTTTGTAGGTCAGGTCAAATCTGTATTCATAGACCCACCCTATTACTTCAACACTCACAAGCCTTCAGATACGTTCTCATACAATTCTAACTTCAAATTGTCATCGTGGCTTGTGTTCATGCAGAATAGGATTCAACTTGCGCATGATCTTATGCGTAAAGATGGAGTGCTGTTTGTCACAATGTCAGACGAGGGCGTTCATTATCTCAAGGTGATGGTTGACTCCATATTCAAGCGCGAAAATTTCATTGCCGATGTAACGTGGGAATCGCGTAAATCGGTTTCAAGCGATGGCCTTATGTCCATGAACAGTAACCATGTCCTTGTATACGCTAAAGACATCGGTCAAATCAGAAAAGATGACTTTCGTCTTGCGTTGGACGAAGAGTCTTTTGCATTCGATGATCATGACGGAAGGGGAAGATATAAGTTAGCACCTCTTGACGCACCGGAAATTCGTGCTAACGGTAGTTATACCATTGTGAATCCAAATACGGGGGCGAAATACACTCCGCCACCGGGGAGACATTGGAGTGTGCTGGAAGCCACATACAAGCAAATGCTGGCAGATGGGCGAATCAGATTTGGAACAGATGGAACGACGAAGCCACAAGTAAAATCCTATTATTCCGAAGTGTTGGCGGCAGGTAAAGGTAAGGCGTCGAGTACGATGTGGCATGATGTGTCTAATTCAATCATTTGGCAAAATCTGGAAACTAATACAAATGCAACCAAGGACCAAATGGAACTTTTCGGGAAAGTTGTATTTTCGAACCCCAAGCCTGAAGATCTGATTCGGCGCGCATTGGAACTTTCTACGGAATCTGGCGACCTTGTCCTTGATTTCTTCATGGGGTCAGGAACTACGCAGGCGGTTGCGATGAAGATGGGGCGGCGTTTCATTGGTTTGGAACAGCTTGACTATATTGAAAATGTAACGGTTGAACGCTTGAAGTTCGTGATGAAAGGGGAACAGACAGGCATATCCAAACTCGTTGGATGGAAAGGTGGCGGGTCATTCGTGTACTGCGAGCTTGCGAAGTCGAATCAACGCTTTGTGGAAAGGATTGAGGCGGCGAAGAAGGATTCCGAGCTTGAGAAGATATGGAGCGAAATGCTTGAGACGGGATTCATCAGCTGCAAGATAGATCCGTCGAAGTTCTCTATGAAAGACGAGGATTTCGAGGCGTTGTCACTCAAGGACAAGAAGAGAATCCTAATGGACTTGCTTGACATGAACCAGCTATATGTCAACTACTGCGACATCGACGACAAGACTTTCAAGGTGTCCGCGGCAGACAAGGCGTTTACGAAGAGCTTCTACGGGGACAAGTGATCATGGCAGGAGCTTCAGAACTGTTTCTTTACGAGAAACTGAATATTAAGCGGGAGAATCTGACATTCTCCTTGCCGGATATGATCAAGCCGAATCTGAATCCGGAGTTTGAGATGCGTCCTTACCAGGAACGTGCGTTCGAGAATTTCGCATTTTGGTTTGAGGACACGAAGAATCCACGACCGAGGCC
>JAFYQC010000246.1 GCA_017547265.1 Kiritimatiellia bacterium
GTCGGGTACTACCAGTCTACCAAGGACACGGCGACGCACTACTACATCGACAGGCTGAACAAGGGCGTTTTTGTCCTCGAAACGTCGTTCCGCGTCCAGCAGCGCGGCTCGTTCTCAGGCGGCATCGCCACGATCCAGTGCATGTACGCCCCCGAATTCGCCGCTCATTCCTCTGCCGAGTCTGTCCGTGTGGGCGCGAAGTGAAAATACGCATTTCCAATCCGCTCGTGCTGGGTTTTGTGGTATAATATTGACCTATGAATCTTGGAAGAGCAATAGTTCTTGCCGGTGCGGCTATCGGATGCTCGCTTGTCGCAGTTGCCGTCTCGCCGGGCGTGAGTCCCGGTCCGGGCATTCGGTATGCTACCGACGCGTACCCTGGGTTTGACAGTGAAGACGAGCTGCTGAAACCGTCTCGCAAGGAGCCGAGGTGGTTTGGCTGGATAAACGGCCCGAAGATGGATACCGCCGCAGAGCAGTTCGAGTATGCCGCTTCGCTTGAGGCCGATGAGTCCTGGAAGGCCGCGAAGAAGGCGTATGACGCGCTTGTGCGCGAATGGCCCACTTCGCCAGAGGCGCCAAAGGCCCAGAAGGCAATTGCCGACATCTGCCTTGGAAAGCTCCTTGATTCAGAAGACGCCTTTGTGGAATATCGCTATCTCCTCGACTTCTATTCGGCGCAGTGCAACTACGACGAGATAGTGGAGCAGATGTACAAGACTGCGGAACTCATGCGCGACGAGGGGAAGACGGTCCTCTTCTTCAGGTTTGACAATACGGTGGACGTCCGCCGCGCGTACGAGGCTGTTGTCCTGCGCGCGCCAGGCGCGAAGTTCGCGCCAAAGGCGATGCTGACGATAGCGTCGCTCAGGGAAGACGAGGACAAGCAGGAGACTGCGGCGACCGTCTATGAGAACCTTCGCAGCATGTATCCCGACTCGCCTGAGGCGGCTATGGCCCTCTATCGCGAGGCGAAGGCGCGCATGATCGTGCTTCTGCGCTGCGAATACAACCGCGAACGTGTGCGCGACACGATAGGGTTCCTTACGTTCGCAATCGAGTCGGGCAAGCTCGAGCCAGAGCAGCGCGAGGAGGTCAGCGGTTTCCGCGCCGAGGCGAGGTCGCTTCTAGAAGAAGAGGCCTACAACGCGGCGAAGTTCTACGATTCGCGCACCCGCACGAAGCGTAGCGCATTGAGCGCGTATCAGCGCTTCCTTGACGAGTACCCGACTTCCGACAGGGCGCCGGAAGTGCGCCGCCGTATCTTTGAGCTTCAGGAGGAAGGCAAATGAAGAAGATTCTTCCGACAATCATTGCTGCGCTTGCGCTGGCTGGCTGCGCCAGCTACAGGTGGACGTCTCCTGTGCCGGCCGACATGCGTACGGTAAACGTCCCAACGTTCCGAAACGAGTCCGACCTTCTGGAATTTGGTGCTGTCGCGACGCGTCAGGTACTACGCGAGTTCCAGCGCGAGGGCACGTTCAAGATCGCCTCGGCAGATGATGCCGCCATAGAGGTTCAGGGCGTCATAAAGTCGGTCTCGACCGGGCGCATCTACTTCAAGCGCGAAATGTCAATGCGCGCCTACGAGCAGCGGCTCATCGTCTCTGCGGACGTGTCGTTCGTCGACAGGCGCAACGGCAAGGTGATTGTCAACAACCGCAGATACACGGCAGAGACCACGTATTTCTCTGACACCGACATGGCCACGGCAAGGCGCGACGCCTCGGGGCGTGCGGCAGAAGATCTTGCAAGGCAGATCGTCGACGACGTGACGTCGTGCCGCTGGGACAATGCGAAAGGCAAGGAGGCAGCAAAATGAAGAAAGACGGAGTCCGTGCCGTAATTGAGCTCAGGATCACGCCGCAGAGGGACTGTGGCTTTGGAAAGATCGCCGAGCGCGTTTCCCGCTTCGAGCAGGTCGAGGCGTGCTTCTTGATGTCTGGTGGCTATGACCTTCTCGTGTTTGTCAAGGGCGACAGCCTCCAGGATGTGGCGCAGTTCGTCGCGGCAGATCTTTCAACGATAGACGGGGTGCTGTCGACGGCGACGCACTTCATGCTTGAAACTTACAAGGCCGGGGGAGTGTTCGACAATCCCGGCGACACAAGGCTGGAGGTTTCGTAATGGCAGTTGACCTCGCACAGAAGGCGCAGAATTTTACCAATAGGGGTCGTCAGGCCCTTGAGACCGGGCGCTACGAGCTCGCGGTCGACATGCTTATGGAGGCCGTTTCGGCGGCTCCCGACGTCCTTGAGACGCGCAGACTGCTTCGCGCCGCGCAGATAGCGAACTTCCGCAGAAACGGCAAGACTGGCTTTGGCGCGAAGCTTGGCTACAAGATGGCCCAGATGAAGATAATGGGCCTTGTGAAGAAAGGCCAGGGCGCTGAGGCGATGGCCGAGGCCGAGAAGCTGCTTTCGCAGAACCCGCTCGACCCCGACAATATCGAGGTGGCCGTCAAGGCGGCGGAGGCCGCTGGCAAGGCCGACCATGCGGCGATCACCGTCGAGGCCGCCTACGAGTGCTCCAACCGCGACCCGGCGCTCCTCGAGCGTGTGGCGACGTACTACACGATGGCGAAGCGCTACGACAAGGCGCGCGACGCCTACCAGAAGCTTTCCGAGCTCAAGCCAGGCGACCAGCACGTGATGCAGCTCCTCAAGAATACAGAGGCGCAGGCGACGATGAACGCAGGGTGGGAGCAGACCGCCGGCAAGAAGGGCGGTTTCCAGGCCCTTATCGCGAACAAGGAGCAGGCGAAGAAGCTCGACCAGGCGAACAAGGCCGTCATCACCGGTGACGACGCCGACGCCTTGATCAAGGAAAAACTCGCCCAGATCGAGCGCGAGCCGAAGAACATGAACTTCCGCCGCGCGCTTGCGCGTCTTTACGTGCAGAACAAGCGTTTCGAGGAGGCTATTCAGTGCCTGACTGACGCGATCGAGATGGCGGGATCTATGGACCCCGAACTCGACCGCATGCTGTCGCAGACGTATGTCAGCTACTACGACCAGCAGATCGAGGCATACCGCGCCGCAGGCGACGAGGCAAACGCCATCGAGATGGAGAACCAGAAGAACCAGTTCGTGTTCGATGATCTCGCTCAGCGCGTCGAGCGTTACCCGAACGACCTTCATCTCCGCTACGAGCTGGGGCTCCAGTACTACACATACGAGTACTACGACGAGGCGCTTGAACACCTCCAGCTTGCGCAGAAGAGCCCGAAGGACCGTCTCTGGGCGCTTTACTACCTCGCGATGTGCTTCCTCAAGAAGGGCCAGACGGACATGGCCATCATGCAGCTTGAGACGGCGCGCGACGCGATTCCCACGATGGACGACCTCAAGAAGAAGATCGTCTACCAGCTCGGTCTTTGCGCCGAGGAGTCGGGTGACCTCGAGAAGGCGTACCAGTACTACAAGGACGTGTACGCGGCAGACGTCGGCTTTGAGGATCTCGGCGAGCGCATGCTCGCGGTCAGCCAGAAACTTAAAAGTGGAAAATGAAAAGCGAAAAGCTGAAAGTGTTGGAAAATGTTTGCCTTAACTTTTCACTTTGCACTTTTAACTTTGCACTTAAGACTGGCAGCCCCAAGGAGAGTCGAACTCCTCTACCAAGCATGAAAAGCTCGTGTCCTAGCCGATAGACGATGGGGCCAAAAACGCGCATAGTATATCATATCGTGGGATGGGGAATCAAGTGGGCAGTTTGAGTGAGCGTGAGGCCTATGTAGCTTTCAACCTTACGGACAAGGTCGGCTCCGTCAAGCTGGCTGGACTTGTTGCTGCGTCCGGTTCTGTTGCGGCCGCTTGGGATGCCTATCCGCAAAAGGTCTCGCGCTCTGGCGCGGAACTCGACTGGAAGCGCGAGTTTTCCCTTGCAAAACGCTATGGCGTAGAAATCGTGACGCCCGCTGATCCTGGGTATCCGCAACGGCTTCTCGAGCAGCCGTCTCATCCACTTGCTCTCTACGTAAAGGGTGACGCAAGTGTTCTTTCGTCGCCTTCCGTAGCATTAGTCGGTACACGCCGTGCGACTGCCTATGGACTTGACCAGGCGTTCAAAATTGCCAAGGGTCTTGCAGAAAACGGCTGGACGGTGCTATCGGGGCTCGCGCTCGGCATCGACGCCGAGTCTCACCGCGGCGCATTGGCCGCTGAGGGAAAGACGGTCGGCGTGATCGGTTCTGGGCTTGACGAGTTCTACCCCGAGGAGAACCGCGCGCTTGCGCGGGAAATCGTCGAGAACGGCGGCGCGGTCGTGAGCGAATTTCCTTTTGGCCGATATCCCGATACGCAGACTTTTCCGCAGCGCAACCACACTGTTGCCGCGCTTGCGCGAGGCGTCGTTGCGATAGAGGCGCCGATTAAGAGCGGCACGCTCATTACGACTTCGTGCGCGGCCGACATGGGCCGCGTCGTGATGGCAGTTCCGGGACGGGTCGACAGCCGCTCGAGCGCTGGTTGCCTCGCGCTTCTTCGCGATGGCGCGCGGTTAGTGCGCTCTGCCGCAGACGTAGAGGAAGAGCTTTCTCCGCTTGTCCCCGCCGAAGAGCGCAAAGCGCCTAAGGCGAAGACAAAGGTTTCGCCATCGCCCGCCTCTCCCGCTCCGGCGTTTTCCGTGGAAGAGGCAATGATCATGCGCGAAGTGGACGCAGAGGGCGTTCACATGGACATGCTCGTTAGGCGGACGGGTCTGCCGGCCGAGAAGGTCAACGCGCTTTGCATGGCTTTGCGGCTCAAGGGCCGTGTCCGATTCTTCCCCGGCAACCGCGTAGCTCTCCCTCGCGACCCCTGACTCCAACTCCAACTCCGAACTCCAACTCCTGACTCCTGACCCCTGACTACTGACTCCTGACCCCTGACTACTGACTCCTGACCCCTAA
>JAFYQC010000247.1 GCA_017547265.1 Kiritimatiellia bacterium
GCGAGGACGCAAAGTCGTATGCGGACTGGGGCTTTGACTTCCTGAAGCACGACTGGTGCTCGTATGGCAAAAAGGCGTTCGGAAAGTACCACTGGCGCTGGATGCATCCATACTGGGTCATGGGCACGGCCCTGAAGGCCCAGAAGCGCGACATCGTCTTCTCTCTTTGTGAGTACGGCTGCGAGAACGTCTCCGCCTGGGGCAATCTCGTGCACGGTCAGAGCTGGCGCACGACGGGCGACGTCGTCGACACGTGGCCGTCCATCAGCGGTGCGATCGAGAAGCAGAAGCGGCTCTTCGTGTATTCGAAGCCGGGATCGTGGAACGATCCCGACATGCTTTGCGTCGGCAAGATGGTATGGAACGGGTTCAAGGGTTCGCGCCTTGCGCCGAACGAGCAGTACACGCATATATCGCTGTGGGCGCTCCTCGCGTCGCCGCTGATGATCGGCTGCGATATGACGCAGCTCGACGACTTCACGTTCTCGCTCCTGTCGAACGACGAGGTGATAGCCATCGACCAGGATCCGCTCGGCGCCGGCGCGGGCGTTGTCGCGGAAGGCGCGGACTGGGAAATCTGGGCGCGTCCGCTTGTCGACGGCTCGATCGCCGCGGGCCTCTACAACAAGTCGTTGGAAGAGCAGACGATAGTCCTCGACATGGAGAGCCTGGGCATCGAGTGCAAGTGGACCGTGCGCGACGTGTGGGCGCAGGCCGACGAGGGCGTGTTCCTCGGCAAGTACGAGCGGTCGGTCCCCGGACACGCCACGCATTTGGTGAGACTGACGCCGAGGAAGTGCGGCAAGCTCCGCGAAGGCATGAACGACATCCGCGACAACGCCTGGCAGATACTGATCGAGAAGGACCGCAAGGCGGCGAAGCGGCATTGAAATATGGTGCGCCAAAAGAATGGAGGAAAAACATGATTCGCAATAGTATTGCAGCATTTCTCATGGCCGTTGGCTCCGTAGCCTCCTCTGCCACCGTCCCGTTTTCGTTCGGGGAGGTCAAGGTCGAATGCGAGGAGCGCGACGGCTGGAAGCTTGCGTTTTCGCGCGAAGTCGCGCCTGACGGCGCGGAGATCGCGAAGATCGTGCTCGACTGCGCCGAGGCGAAGATTCCGCCGAAGACGAGGCTGTCGTTAATGGTTCCGCAGGTCGGCATGGACTACGCCTGGAACGTCAACACCGGCGACTGCGGAATGCGCCCGAATTGGGGAGCGCGTTCTCATACCGAGGTTGCGCAGGGAATGCCGGTTTTCGTCTATTTCGACGGAAACGACACGAGCCATTTCTCCATTGCGGCCGAGGAGTGCGTGCGCCACCTCAACCACGTAGGTGGCATCCGCGAGGAAGGGAGCCTTCTCGAAATCGGCATCGGCTGGTTCGAGACGCCCGAGGCTCCGATTTCGCACTACGAGACGCGCGTTAGGTTTGACGCTCGCGCGAAGGGATTCGCCGCCGCAGTGCGCGAAGCCGTCGCGTGGATCGAGAAGACTGCGGGCATCGTGCCGTGCCGCGTTCCCGCTGCCGCCTGCGATCCGCTCTACTCGAGCTGGTATTGTTTCCATCAGGATGTTCATGACACCGAAATCGAGGCGGAGCTTGCTATCGCGGCAAAGCTCGGCATGAAGACTTTCATCGTCGACGACGGCTGGCAGACCGACGACACGAACCGCGGCTACGCGTTCTGCGGCGACTGGCAGGTCTCGAAGCACCGCTTCCCCGACATGGCTGCGCACGTGAAGAGGGTGCAGGACATGGGTGTCAAGTACATGATGTGGTACTCCGTGCCGTTCGTGGGCAGGAAAAGCGAGAACTACGCCCGGTTCAAGGGGAAGTTCCTCTACGAGAGCTCCGGCCTTGGCACTGCCGTTCTCGACCCGCGCTTTCCGGAGGTGAGGAAGTTCCTCGTTAATACATACGTGAAAGCGCTTATGGACTGGAACATCGACGGCTTCAAGCTGGATTTTATTGATTCATTCGGGTTCAATGGGGCGGATCCGGCGGCCAAGGAGAACTACGCCGGGCGCGACATCAAGTCGCTTCCGCTCGCCGTTGACACGCTGATGACGGAGATCAAGGAAGCTCTGACCGCGATAAAGCCCGATGTTCTCGTTGAGTTCCGCCAGAGCTATGTGGGGCCCGCAATCCGCAAGTATGGCAACATGCTGCGCGTAGGCGACTGTCCGGGCAACATGCGCCGCAACCGCTTCGCCATGGCGAACCTGCGCCTCGCGTCTGGCGGAACTGCGGTCCATTCCGACATGCTTGAGTGGAACTTCGCTGAGAGTCCCGAGCATGCCGCGCTTTACGTCATCAACTCCATGTTCGGCGTCGTCCAGTACTCGGTGATGCTCCGTAACGCGCCAAAGGAACACCTTGCGATGATCGAGAAGTGGATAAAGTTCTCGCAGGACCACCGCGAAACGCTTCTTCACGGCAAGTTCACGCCGCGCCATCCCGAGCTTCAATATCCCGTAATCGAGGCCGAGAGCGACAAGGAAGTCGTCATCGGGCTTTACGACGACGGCCGCGTAGTGGACGTTCCCGAGAGGAAGAAGGCGTTCGTGATGAATGCGTCGGGTAAGGACTCGTTCGTGATCCGCCGTGGCGGAAAGCTTTCCGAAGTCTCCTGCAAGTCGGGTGACTGGATCGAGATCTGACAGGCTCTATTGGCCTTGCGGCGTGACATTTATTGCGGGTGCGATTTTCTTAATTTCGTTATTGCATTGGGCGAGAAGGCAAGGGGCTCGCTTGAGCATATAGAATCCATATTTTTAGGCTTGATTGTGGTTTTTTGCTCGCGCCTGATTTGCATTTGAATCCGTCGTGTGATACAATATCAGCGTTTTCTTCGTGGGGGTGGTACGTTAGTCCTCATGGAAGAAAGCGAGGTGAGTTATGGCAACATCGAGCATAACAGCGAACTTTTACACTGACGACCCCAAGGTCGCCAATAAGATTGTTCATACTTTGTTTATGCGTGGAGGTGCTTATGTTTAATCTCAACAAGATGTTTGACACGCTGAAAACCTCGCATATCAGGGTGCATATACCTCGTAGCATTCCGCAGTTCACAAACCCGAGCGATGAATGCGACCGTAGAGCCGTCATGAGGCAGGCGAGCGGTAACGCGCGTTTGGCTTTTGGGAGGTATGTTACGCAAGAGCAAATGGATTCGCGTTTTGAGCGTATCCTTGCGGCTGAAATCTGAACTTCGATTGGATATGCAAATGGCGGAGTCCGAGCAAGACAAGGCGTTGCAGGAAGCATTTCACGATGCTGAGAATGCCGTGAAGTTTGCCGAGAGGGTTTCGGGCGAAGTTGCGTTGCCGGCGATCAATCAGTTGCGCTATGCGATGTGCCATTTGGTCGAAGAGGATGCCGAGCGGGCGTTGAAGCATTGTTTGAGGGCGAAGTTCGACGCATACGAGGCGGCGATCGGTTATTTTCTGGATTATATCGCATCCTTTTTTCTTCAGGAATTTCCTGCGGACATTCTGGATAGACATCTTCCCGAATGGAAGAAATTCAGAGAGCGGTTTTTGACGGCAAGGACATTCTTATGTTCGCTTCGGAAACTGAGGGATGCAGAAGAGAGTGTGTTTTCAGGAGTTGAAGAAGAGCTTTCGGAGCTGATAAAAATACGCGATGCAATAGATGCCGCTTACGCGGAAATTCGGACTGAAAAATCCCGGCTGATGGAGGAGGAGCGCATCGCGGTGGAACGTGAGGCGCAGGATCGCGAAGATGCGAAAGCGCGCGAAGACAGAAGAAGATATACGATTTCACTATGGTGGACTATTTGCGGCACGATTCTCGGTGCTATGGGAATTATTATCGCAATATTCAAGTAATTCAATTTTCAACTCAGTAACTACAAATGAAAGGAACAAGAAAGAACTGATTGAAACGGTATACCGATTACAGTACCTAAAGTAGTCGGCTTCTCCACTTGTTGGGGTTGAGTCGAAGTTGAGAGTCGAAGTCGAACAATGGCGGCGCTGACGCGCCATAAGGTTTGATGATAGACTTGGACGAAACCGGCAAGGAGCGAGAGATAGCATGGGGTGCGCAAGCTAACCTATGCAACGTACGCAATCTTGCGTATTTGGCTTTGTGTGAAACGACCAAAATTCCAGAAGAAGCTGAATATGTGGGGTGCGCTACGTGTGTAATCACACGTGGCGTGTCTTCTATTCGTGTTTCTTCAAGGCGCTTGGTCGTGCCTACACAAGACATGGATTTACAGGCACGCCACGTTCTTTTCGCGCAAAACGTGGATGTGTCCAATAAAAGGCGCGAAAAGGAAGGTTGGAAAATGGTAAGAGGTCTGATATGTATGATGACGGCATTTGCGTCGTTCGTCGGGTGTTTTGCTGCGGTAGCGTTGTCGAATGTAAAGATTCAGCAACGTTATCCTTGGAACGGAAAGGTGGATATTTCGTTTGATTTGGAGAGTACGAGGAGCAGCAATACAATCCGGATTACGGCAATTGATACGTCGACAGGCAAAAGTCTTACCGTATCAACTTTGTATGACGAGGACGGAAACTCCATTGTTGCGCCAGTCAAAATGTCGCCGGGCAAGAGGCGCATAGTATGGGATGCTGATGCGGATGTTCCAGGCGGATATTCCACAGATTCGTTAGCTGTTACTGTAGTTGCGGGTAAGTTTGTCGATTATCCGTTGTACTGCGTAATTGATATTTCAGAGGGCGCAACTGCTTCAAAATATCCTATTACTTACTTAGATGCGGTTCCTGAAGGCGGATGGACGGACGAGTATAAGACGGAAAAGATTGTATTGCGCTTGATACATCCTGGAGTGTTCACTCAAGGACCTAGAAGTATTAGTTGGATGCCATCATCGGATGATAGGAGAGTAGTTACATTGACGAAACCGTTTTATTTTGGGATTTTTGAAATAACCCAGGGACAATGGAAAAAGATAATGGGCAAAGTAGGACCAAGTGGTGGAGCATGTATACCTGATGGCGATTCTTATCCACAAAAAGCATGGCTTGACGATGTGCGCGGAAAAGAAGCTAACCTTGCTTGGCCAACATCTCGAGTCGTTAATGCCAGTACATTCTTGTATAATTTGCGAATGAAAACAGGGCGCATGTTTGAAGTTCCAACGGAAGCTCAATGGGAGTATGTGTGCAAGTCAGGTTCAGCTGAAAACAAGGTTCATGTTAAAAATTATCCTACGTATCTAGATAATATAGTGTGCACAACAGTTGGGGCTGAGGATCCAAATGCCTGGGGTGTCTATGATATGCTGGGCAATGTTCCGGAATGGCCGATAGACAAATGTCAAGAAGTTCTTGGTTCAGAACCTGTGATAGATCCTCTTGGGCCGTTGACTGTTACAGGTATAGGAGCGGGGGTATATGACAGTCAAGGTATAATTTTGCGGTGCGTATGTGGAATGGCTCGAAATGGCTCTTTTGCCGCTCATTTCAGAGAGACATTTTATGATAACGGTTCTTCGGCTATAGATGCGGGTTTTCGCATTATTCTTGAGCTTGATAATTGATGGGGTGTGCGATGAAGAAATGGATTCTATTAGTTGTTTTATGCATTATCGGCAGCCCGATATATGCATCAGTAACAATGGAAAAAGTTGATGATGTTCCTTGGAAAATTGATTCTGATGTTACGTATTATGGAGCGGAAACATTAAAAACCGGCAGTATTACAGATGGTGAATCAACGAGTGTAGTGTTGACTTTCCCCGATGTAGATGGTGTTGAGTTGTTTATCAAAACATCGACAGAGGGAGGCTTCGACAAATTGACAATTGAGTGCAACGGCAGTACATACGAATATTCAGGGGAGAATGATTGGGAATCCGTTTGGTTGGATTTAGAAGGTGGAAATGCAGTAACATTGACCTATTCGAAAGATGGGAGTGTTTCAAACGGCGACGATTGTTGTTGGATATGGTTCGATGGCATTGAATCGTTAGTTTTTAATGATACAGATGATTCTGATGCCGAACCTGAAAAAGGGTGGGATATGTCGACCGATTCTCCGTGGTATTACTGCGGAAGTTATACGGATTTGCCTCCGGAGTCGGAATCTCGCCCATATATTGAGGCTCCTGTTATTGAGGATGGGAAAGAAACTTGGATTAGCTATGAGGTGGAGGGAACGCAAGTATTTTCATTTAAATATTTGATTGTTTCAGACGAGAGTGTTAGCCCTCTTATAGTTTCGGTTGACGGGGTTGATGTTACTTCATTTGGAGGAAGGAAAATTTTTGAATCTTATATTGTAGTCTTGCCGGATTGTGGGCGGCATACAATCAAGTGGACTTACAGAAAGCCTATAGGTACATCTTGTAGTTCTCCGCGTATTTGGTTTGAAGGCGTAGAGAAGGTTGTGCTTGAGAACGCAGGATTTTCAATGAATACGCAATATCCATGGGACAGTGATTGGGAAAACTGTTATGATGGTATGGAAACATTGCGGTCTGGAACTGTGTTTGAAGGAGAGGCTGCTTCGTTTTCCGTAACGGTTCAGGAAGAAATGGAGAACTTGCAGTGTGCATTGAAGGTTTCATCCGAAGAAGAACATGATTTTTTGAAGGTCTACCTGAATGAGGAATTGGTCTATTCAATCAGCGGAGAAACGGATTGGGAAGCGCTGTCGCTGGAGGTTGTTTTGGGGGATGTGATAAGATTTGAGTATGCAAAAGACAATAATAGTTCTACTTCTGGGCAAGATTGCGGATGGGTATATTTTGATGGGATTAATGATTATATGTCCTTAATGCATCTTTTCCCGGAAGATGCTACTCCTATAGAGGAGACGCAAACTGTCGGGTTAAATCTCAATACGGGGCGAGATGTTCAACGTGGGATTCTTGATGGTGACGATGGTGTGTCATTCGCATCTGGTGAATTTCTGGCTTGGATTCATGATGAAAATGAAAATGCGATGCGGTCTGCAGAGATTGCAAAGGGCGGAGAATCGTGGATGTCGGCAACGGTTGTCGGCAAGGGGACGTTTTCGTTCAGGTGGAAGTGTTCGGGTGAGACGCTTTCATGCTATGTGGATGGCGAATTGAAGGAGACGCTGTATGGGGCGGCGGATTGGGCAAATGTCGATGTGGCGTTGGAGAATGATGCCAGGCATGAAATCAAGTGGGTGTTTACAAGGGGCGAGGATTCTACTGATGTCGCGGCTTGCGGATGGGTGGATGGAATTGTCTGGGAGGCTCCCGAAGGTTGGGATGATCCCGATGAGCCGATTGTTCCCGCAACAGTTTCTACATTTATTCCTCTTGATTTGCGCCCGTCGCCGAGGATTCTTGATACGACGAACTTCTGCGAGAGGATAACGTACGATCCGGCGTGGAGGAATGCGGCATCGGTTGCTCTTTCGGTGAATGCGAGCGAGGCGGTGAAAACCACGGAATCCGGTGCATATGAGTGGAAGTCCGAGAAGGAAGGGCTTTTCGAGATGAAGCTCGAGTTCCTGGATTCGGTTGGGGCTGCAATCGGTGAACCGCTCACTGCGTCGTTCAAGATTGCGCTCGATCCGCTTCCGGCCTTGGGCGAGAATGCGACGGCAGATGATGTGGCAACCATCTTGGGTGGCGTTGCGGATGCCAAACTTAAAGTGAATGTCGCCGATGCTGCGGACTATGCGAATTTCCGCGCTTGGCTGGAGGCGAAAGGCATCGATCATAATGATGCCGCAAAATCGCTTTTTGCGTGGCTTTCCTATGCGCTCGATACGGCTGGACTTGTCGCCGCCGTGCCGAGGGAAGGTGACTTGAAGATTGATTCCTTTGAAAGCTCGTCTACTGATGGAGCCTTTGAGTTCACTGTAAAGCTCAAAGACATTGCCGTTGGCTATGGCGCGCTTGAGGACAATTTGAAGAAGGTGTTTGATATTGAAGGTCGCGAAAAGCTTTCCTCGGGCGAATTCTCATCAAATGCAGTTCAAATCAACGCCGCTCAGGCGGATAATGGTAATGTGAAGTTTACTGTTACGCCCAAGGTTGAGTAGGACGAAAAGCCTACAAGTTTCTTCTTTACAGTCAAGATGAAGTAAGGGATAAGTCAAAGTTGAATAACGAAGCCGCGTCAGAAATGGCGCGGTTTCTTTATGCCGCTTTCTGTTTGTCAGTGCACGCATTTTCGTGTAGCCGCACTTGTGCGGCGTTTTAGTGTCGCCACCCCCGGCGGCGTTTCGTGTCTGTTGAGGCGGCACAACCGAAGGTTGGAGCTTATTGCGACGCGGCGGCGATGCTTTGCATCAAACCGAAGGCGTCGCGGTAAGCGAGAATCGCGTCTGCGATTTGCCGCCACAACAGTTTTCGTGGTCGTGCGTACGCGCAAAAACTCTGCGGCTCGCGGCCCCTTGCGGCCCTTCGGGTTCGCTTCGCTCAGGCAACCCGATCGCTTCGCGCCGGGCGCATCTCTACTCTGCTTCCTCTGCGTTAAAAACAAAAACGATTCGCTCCCACAACTCGACATCCTAATTATAGGAGGTTGAACGGCGACGTTGCATGGTGGTAAAATATCAACTTAAAAAAGGTTTCCCAAAGGTCTCAACGATATGCATAAATTTGCTGTATTGGTAGCTTCTGTTCTGTTTTGCGCCGTCACGTTTGCCGCGCCGGTTCTTGACGGTAGCGGAATCAGGATTGAATTCGATTCCAAAGAGCACGGCTTCGATTGTTTGGCGATAAAGAACAAGCTGGGCGGAAAGTGCGTCCGTTTCGGCGATGGAACGCCGGATGGTCGCCGCGTTGGGCTGTGGGCTTTGAAGTTCTGGGAAAACGGAGACCCGTCGAAAATCCGCTGGCTGACCAACCATTCGCCTTCGTCTCGTTCCATCACAACTTCCGATGGTCAGTTGAAGTTTCTCTGGAATGGGCTTTCGCTCGGCGGCGAAAAGGATGCTGTCGATGTCGAGGCGACAGTCGATCTCGCGAAAGAAGGCGAGGCGGCCGAGTGGCGCATCTCCGTCAAGAACAGGAGCAAGACATGGGGCCTTGCGGAAGTGGAGTATCCCATCATCCGCCATATCGTTGCATCTAACACGGCGTCCGCGCTGCTGCCCTCGGGGAATATGGGCGGGCGGCTCTACGAGCGGTATTCGGGCGGCCACAATCTCATGTATCCCCACGGGCTCGTTCCTGTCCAGACGCTCGCTTTCATGCAGGACGGCGCGGGATTGCAGTTCACGGCGCTCGACGGCAAGGCGCAGAACAAATCGTTCAATACCCGCGGTCTCGACATGAAGATCTGGTACCGGTGCCCTGACGAGGGGCGGCCCGGCGCGGCGAACGCGCCCGACTATGCCGTCGAGACGGCGGTGTTCGCCGGCGACTGGTGGGTCGCGGCGAAGCGTTACCGCAACTGGGCGCTCCAGCAGGAGTGGGCGTCGAAGGGGTCGCTCAAGGAGCGAAAGGATTTTTGCAGGAAAATCGGCAATATCGGTTACTGGATGAACGGCAGCGGCCCGGCGATGGCGGGCAGGCTGTCCGAGCTGGCAAAATTGCTGCCCGGTGTTCCGTTGGGACTTCACTGGTACAATTGGCACAATTCGCCGTTCGACGTGAACTATCCGGAGATGTTCCCCGCC
>JAFYQC010000022.1 GCA_017547265.1 Kiritimatiellia bacterium
TCTGGAGCATGGAATGAAAATAATTGTCAAGGTCATGCAAAGGAATGGATGAATGTTATCAAGGCTAGTTTTCCTAAAAGCATTAGTGAAACTGTTGTTGTTGGACCAGACGGCGGTTCCGGCAGCACCTACCAAGACGAGCTTGATGACTTTGATTTGATAGATGGCTCTTCTATAGATGACGCTTCTAAGGATGTAACTATTAGTGGCAGTTTCACGATTTCCTTCGAGTGGGTGTTTAAAATAGATCCTCAACTATCATATCCCTCAATTTTTGCGTACAGGCATTTTTATGTCGATGGAGTTCAACGAGACTTAGAGGGTATCCAGTCTGTTGATGAGAATGGGAGGAGCAGGATCTATATAAGTGCAAGCGTCACAGGCGAAGGTGTTCATCATCTGCAATGGGAGGTCATATTAAACACTTCTTTGCCGGTGGAATTCGGTGTCAGAAACATAAAGATCGTGCGGTCAACCAAAAAGAGTGTGGCAGTGGCGAAGTCCGCCGCCGCAGTCGTTTCCCAAGAGCAGACCCCAATGGTGGATGATCTATCAGCAAAGCCGGCATCTACAACGTCTGGCGTTACACGCATACAGAAGAAACCGACTCAAGAGATGGATGCTCCTTCAACAATGGCGGTGCCAAGAACGCTTCTCGCTTCTCCGGGTAATAACACGCCCTCGCCCCGTCTTTACTGCTACGAGCGGTATGTGGCGGTGAAGGGACTGGCGTATCGTTTCGCGCTGTCGGCGGATGAGGACGCAACCATTTCCGCGTCCGGGCTGCCCTCTGGATTCTCCTTCTCCGATGGGGTCATCTCCGGCATTGCATCTGCCGCAGGCACGACTACCATGACCATCACGGCGAATGGCTCTGCCGGTACGACGACAAAGAACGTCGAGTTCGTCGTTGTGGAAGCGCCGGAGGATTTCGAGCCGATCATATCCTTCTTGTCGCTTCCCGACCTGAGGCCATGTGCGGCGAGCGGATGGAGCGCGCCGCTGGTTGTTTCCGCCACGGCGAATTCCACATACGGAGCGACAGCGTTTCTGGATACAGATTCGCTCTATGCGAGCTGGCTCATTGAGTGCGGCAATGTAAATGCCGAAGGAACTTTCTATACATGTCTTTATGTCGATGATGAATTGAAGTATTATTGGTCCGATGAAGGTCTTCCGAGAGACTATTACAGGTGGAATATAGGCTGTTCATTAGGCACCTTAAGTGTTGGTGCGCACAAGATCAGGATCGTCACCGACGCGTCGGGGGCCATTGCCGAATCCAACGAATCGAACAACTCGTTTGAGACGACAATCACCGTTGTGCGGGACTGGTTCCCCAATCTTTCGGTTTCGTCGCTGTCGGTTTCAAGAACTTCAATTGCGATTTCCGATTCCGCAACGGTTCACTGGTGGGTGGAAAACAATGACAACGGCGCGGCGGACAAAAGCAAAATAGCTTTCCTGACGTACAAATATGAAGCATCGTCGGGTGAGGCCAAGCTCGTCAAGACGGAGTGGATAGACTGTCTGCCGCTCGCAGCAGGGGGCAGGCAGGAATTCACTAAGACCATAAACGGCAACTCGCTCGGAGAGGGTGTGTTTTCGTTTGCCGTAGCGGTTGATGGTGACGGAACCATAGTTGAACGCAGCGAGGCGGATAATGTCGGATTTGTAGCGGTCTCGGTTTCAAAAGACGCTGCCACATCGTCGAAGTCCAGCGTGGATTGGCAGTTCTACAAGATGAAGGGCGAGGCGGATTCCTTCTTCCTGAGCGCGTCGCCGGACATGAAGAAGAAAGCGACAACTTTCAATGTAGGGCAGCCAATCTATATGCGTTGCTGTTTGTGGAATGCGAAGAAGAGTAGCACCTATAGTAAGATGAGATGTTCAATCTATCTGAATGGAAGTGAAAGGTTTTATGGAAACGTGGGCTCCCTAGAGAAGAACTATTACTGGTATTTCAACGATACGAGCCCCGACTTCCTTCAGAACCTGCCGGCGGGCAACTATACGATTACGGCAGTGCTGGACAGCGAGAACGAATGGCTGGAGACCGATGAGAAGAACAACGTCAAGACGATTTCCTTCGCCATTGTCGGGACGCCGAAGATATTCTGTGAGACATCGTACACATGCGCACTGAACGAGTCTGTGTCGTGGCCGGTTACGATCGACGGCAAGGCTACGGTGAAGGGACTGCCGTCGGGACTAAAGTATTCCGGCGGCGCTATCACCGGCAAGGCAACGAAGGTGGGGACATACACGGTGGATATCTCCACGAAGAACGAGGCAGGTACGGCAACAAGGTCGATAACGATTCGTGTTGAGGATCCGGGCTTCACTGTTTCCTGTTCCGCTCGACCTAACGGTTCTTCTGCGGATGGCAACGTGGCTTCCGGCGGAACGGTCGAGATGTTCGTCGGCGTGAATCAGGCCATAACGCTGTCTTCCGTCCCGGGCAAGGCGGGCGTGGCGAACTCCGATGCCTCTGTCACGGCGAAAGGACTTCCTGCGGGGCTGAAGCTTTCAGGCGGAACGATAACAGGTGTTCCGACAAAGGCCGGAACGTTTGCCGTAACCGTTTCGTTCAAGAACAAGTTGTCATGGACGGCATCCTTCATGCTGAACATCGTTGTACGCCCACTGCCCGAATGGGCGCAAGGAACGTTTACGGGCGTCGATGTCGATTACGCGATTCAAGAATACGGCTCTGCCACGCTTTCGGTTGCATCCGCCGGGAAGGTCAGTGGCAAAGTGGCGCTGTGCGGCACCAACTGGACGTTCACGGCGGCAAGCTACGATTCGGCCATTCTGCATGAGTCGGGCGAGCCGGCTGAGTTCAGGATAAAGGCGGACATGAAGGCCGGGAAAGCCGTGCTTCCTGTCGAATTGGCGGTGTTCGCAATCGATCCGCCGAAAACGGATGAAACCCCGTTGCAGAACGCAAGAGTGTACGGAAAGTTGGAAGAGGGCGCAGAATTGATTCTCTGGCGTACGATGTGGAAGGACAAGACTACAGCAGCCGAGGCAAAGAAAGTTTTGGGTGGCTACGAAGGTGTTTACACCATGTCGCTTGATGCAAATGACGTCGGGAGCGGCTACTTGTCTCTCACGGTCGGCAAGGACGGCAATGTCAAGGCGAGCGGAAAACTCGCTGATGGTACAGGCGTGAGCATTACGTCGCCGCTTATGTATGATGATGTCGCAAATGGCTACTTTGTCTATCTATATGCGGCGCCATCCGCATATAAGGGCGGTTCGCTTGCGCTGACAGCCGGGATAGTGTCCGACGGCACGGCGGTCGCGGGGCGACCGCCCTACCGGTTGGTGCCGGTGGCGTTCACGCCGCTTTGGACGAGTCATAACCCGGAGGCGGCGGACGAGTATGGCGCGGGGTTCTCGCGCGGGCTTGGTTTCACGGGCGCGTACTACGACAAGCTTGGCA
>JAFYQC010000248.1 GCA_017547265.1 Kiritimatiellia bacterium
CGCGAATCGAGTCGGTTCCAGTAAGGAAGATTACGAGACGGTCGACGCCGAAGCCAAGGCCGCCAGTCGGGGGCATGCCGCACTCCAGGGCCGAGATAAAGTCCTCGTCGATCTTCTCCGTGTCTTCGCCCGCTTGGTTCTCGAGCGCCTTGCGCTGCTCCAGCGGGTCATTCTGCTCGGTGTATCCGGGGCAGAGTTCGCGACCGGCGACGACGAATTCAAAAACATCCACGAGCGACGGATCGTCCTTGCACGCCTTGGCGAGCGGGACGAACTCATGCGGGATGCGTGTAACGCAAGTCGGCTGCATGAGGTTGCGCTCGATGAGCTTGTCGTAGACCTCGTGCGTGAGCATCAGCTCTGTCGTGACGCCGTCGAGTTCAAGATTGGTATCCGTCTCACGGCCCTTCGCCTTGGCCTTCTCGAGCTGCGTCGCAAAATCAAGCTCGAACCAGTCGTCGCCCATGAGCTCCTTGACGAGATCCTTGTAGGCGACGCGGCGGTAAGGCGGATTGAAGTCGATGACATCGCCCTTGTCACCGTAAGCGACCTTGCGAGTGCCGATGACCTTGTCGCAGAGGTGCGGGAGGAGTCCCTCCATGATGTTCTCCATCGACTTGCGGTCGCCATACGCCTCATAGATCTCGCAGACGGTGAACTCGGGGTTGTGGGTGCGGTCGATGCCTTCGTTGCGGAAGTCCTTGCCGAGCTCGAACACCTTGTTCATGCCGCCGACGAGGAGACGCTTGAGGTAAAGCTCCGGCGCGATGCGCATCACGCAGTCCTTGTCGAGCGCGTTGAAGTGCGAGAAGAACGGCTTTGCCGCAGCACCGCCCGCCTGATCCTGGAGAATCGGGGTCTCGACCTCGACGAAGCCCTTGTCCCAGAGGTACTTCCTGATCTCCATGATGAGCCGCGAGCGCGTGAAGAAGCGCTGGCGCGACTCGTCGTTCGTCATGAGATCGACATAGCGGCGGCGATAGCACTCCTCCTGGTCGGCGAGCCCGTGGAACTTCTCCGGCGGCTGCTCGAGCGCCTTGGCGAGCATCGTCCACTCCTTGACGACGACGGACTTCTCGCCCTTCTGCGTCGTGAAGAAAACGCCTTCAGCGCCGATTATGTCGCCGAGGTTGAGCTGCTTGAAGGCGGCGAACGCCGTCTCGGAAAGCTCGTCGCGCTTGAAGATGAGCTGGAAGCGGTCGGTGCCGTCGTTCATGGTGCAGAAGTTCATCTTGCCCATGCGGCGGATCATGAGAAGACGGCCAGCGACGCGGACCGGCTTCCCCTCCTCGAAAGTTTCGCGCGCGACCTTGAGGTCGATGTGGTCGTACTTGCAGCCGTAGGGCTCGTAGCCCATTTCCTTCAGCGCCCGCATCGAGGCGAGACGCTGCTCGCGGTACTCGTTAGTCTCCATACTTCTCCGCCAACTCCTCTTACTGACTCCTGACCCCTGACTACTGACTCCTGACCCCTAATTACTCGCCGAACGTGCAGTCGAGCGCGTCGGAAATCATGTCCACCGCGTCTTCGAGATCAGACTCCTTGAGGACGAGCGGCGGGAGGAACCTGACGACATGCTGACCGGCGGTAAGAGCGAGAAGCCCCTGCGCCTGGAGCGCTTCGACGACTTCCTTCGCGTCTGCATCGACGACGAGACCGAGCATAAGGCCCTTGCCGCGTACCTCGAGAATCTTGTCGTACTTGTCGACGAAGCCCTGAAGCGCCTCGCGGAAGAGCGCACCAATTTCCGTCGCCTTCGCGAGAAGCCCGCCCTCCTCGATCACTTCGATCACGGCGAGCGCAGCGGCCGCGGCAACGGGATTGCCGCCGAAGGTCGACGCGTGGCTTGGCGCGGCTAGAACGTCGGCGAACTTCGCGTTCGAAACGAGCGCGCCCATCGGAAGGCCGCCGGCAAGCGCCTTGGCGCAAGTGAAGAGGTCGGGCTTGACGTCGTAGCCCTGCCAAGCAAACCAAGTTCCGGTGCGGCCCATGCCGGCCTGCACTTCGTCGACGATCATGATAAGGTTCTTCTCGTCGCAGAGAGCGCGAACGCCCTTGATGAACTCCTCGGTCGCAGGAGTGACGCCGCCCTCGCCCTGTACGGCCTCGAGCATGACCGCGACGGTCTTGTCGTTGATCGCGGCCTTGACGGACTCAAGGTCGTTGTAGTCCGCGTAAGCAAAGCCGACGGGCAGCGGGTCGAAGCCCTCCTGGCACCACGCCTGCGCGGTCGCGGCGACAGTCGCGAGTGTACGGCCGTGGAAGCCCTGCCTGAACGTGACGACCTCGTAGCGGCCGCCGTTCGCGGAACCCCACTTGCGGGCGAGCTTGATCGCCGCCTCGTTCGCCTCGGCGCCCGAGTTGCAGAAGAACACCTTGCCACCGAGCTCGGAGAGCTCGACGAGCTTCGCGGCGAGACGCGTAGCGGGCTCGTTTGCGAAGAGGTTGGAACTGTGCGTCATCGCGGCGGCCTGTTCCTGGATCGCCTTGACGACCTTGGGGTTGGAATAGCCGACGGACTGCACGCCGATGCCGCTCGTGAAGTCGTAGAACGGACGATTGTCAACGTCCCTGACGGTAACGCCCTTGCCGCTCGCGAGGACGACCGACGGCGAGTATGTCGGCATCAGAGACGCCTTGTAGATGTCGAGGATTTCCTGTGTCTTGTTGCTCATTCCGTTATCTCCGTTCCCACGCCTTCACGCGTGAATATTTCCAAAAGCAGTGAATGCGCCATACGTCCGTCGACGAGGTGCACTTTCTTTACGCCCGACTTTATCGCGTCCGCGCAGCTCTCGACCTTCGGGAGCATGCCGCCCGAAATCACCCCTTCCTTCCTGAGCGTCGCGAGGTCCGCGAGGTGCAAGGTCGAGAAAAGAGTCGACGGGTCGGACGCGTCCTTCAGAATGCCGGGGACATCCGAGACGAGCGCGAATTTGCGAACCTTAAGCGCCTTCGCAAGAGCGGCGGCGGCAAAGTCTGCGTTGATGTTGTAAAGATGGCTGTCTTCGACTCCAGTGCCGAGCGGCGTCACCACCGGGATGATGCCGGCGTCGAGCATCTCGCAGACGGCGCGCGTATCGGCGGAGACCACTTCGCCAACATAGCCGCGGTCGGGAGTCTCTATCTTGCGCGCGCCGAAGACCCAGTTGCCGTGAATCGGGCGGGCATTAGCGCCGCGCTTCTGCAGGCGGCTCACGAGGTCGGGATTGACGACGTTGTTGAGCGTACGGCGGACGACTTCCATCGTTACCTCGTCCGTGACCCTGAGGCCATCCACGAACTTCGGCTCGTGGCCGGACATCTTAAGCGCCTTTGAAATCGCCTTGCCGCCACCGTGTACGATGACGACTTTCATGCCCACGGCGCGCATGAACGCGATGTCGTCCATCAGCGAATCGAGATTCGCCTCAGTCTCCATCACGGAGCCGCCGAGCTTCACAAGCACGACCGAGCCGTGAAAATCACGAATATACGGCAAAGCTTCGGTCAAAACCGCCGCTTTCGCCACTGCTGTATCCATTGCGCTCATTGAAATGTATAGTATACCATAATCCTCCCCGCCTTTGTGTGGAAAATTGCCAATATGAGTTGGAGTTCAGAGTTGGAGTTGGAGAGTGGTGGGTTAGGAGTCAGGGGTCAGGGGTCAGGAGCTAGGGGTCAGGAGTCAGGGATCAGGGGTCAGGAGTCGTAACCGCCCCTTGCGGGTGGGCGCGACCCTTGGTGTAGCGACCAAGCCGAGCGGAGCGAGTGCCGAG
>JAFYQC010000249.1 GCA_017547265.1 Kiritimatiellia bacterium
CGCGCTCTCCAGCTTTGCTGGCCAGCGGGTAGTTGTGCAGCAGTTGCCGACACCTGTACGGCCGCTTGCCGAGGTTGAGACGAATGTAGTGTTCTCCACGGGAGCTGCGACAGACAACAAATGGACGCTGACGATTGAGCGCGACGCGGCGGCAAGCAATTGCGTTGAGGTTGTGTTTGGATGTGACGCGAACGAGGACGGTGCACTTGGGATTGAAGAAGGGGAGTTGTCGGTTGGCTGGGATTGCGGCGAGTGGTTCTGGCGCGACAGACGCGCAAACGCGGCGTGCCGCGTCGAGGGAACTGCCCAGCGTCTCGACATGACGCTTTATTTCAACCGAGACCGCGCGGCGAAGTCACTGGCGTCTTCGGAGTTTCCGCCTGTCGTGTCGCCCACATGCTTCAACCCCGACTGGAATCTTGCCCGTGTTGTCTCTCGCGGTGCGGAGACCATTCGTGTCGAGAGCAAGATTTCGATTGATGCGCTAAAGCTGAGGATTAGATGACATGGCGGCGCTCTTCCAGATTGTGTTGATGCGTCTTGCTTTGTGCGGGCTTGCGGCCTCGCTCGTCTTGCTCGCGCTTCGTTCGCGCATAGCACGCGACACTTTTGTGCGACTGCTTTCTATCTGGCGTTCGCTTACTGTGTTTGGTCGCGTTGCCGTCTGTTCGTTTCTTCTAATCGGTGTCCTTGTCGGCGGCGACAAGACTAACAACGTGCCGCCGAATTTGAATTCGCCGTTGCCGCAGATGCAACATGGGGGAGTTTTTCTGACAGGATTTACAGGATTAACAGGATTGTCTGGGTCGTTGACCCACATGCCCTCTTCTCTAAATCCTGTTAATCTTGTTAATCCTGTCCAAAACAGCTTTGCCGAGAAAAAGGCAACGAACTGGAACATTCGCGGCGCGTGGAAGGATTCGTTCTGGCTGGACTTTGAAGACGGCTGGGTGTTCCCCTGGGGAACGAACCACCTGTCAGGCGTAGAGGTCGTTTCCTACGGCCAGGTCTGGGCTTCGCCGTTTGACACAAACGCCATTGCCTCTGTTGGCGCACTGTTCGAAATCGTGCCCGGGCTCACGACGTTTGCATACGAGTTTACGCCGTCCAACTCATATCGCTTTGCGTGGACAGACGCCGCCATCAACCGCGACACAAACAATCTCGTCTCTGCCTCGCTTGAACTTTTCCGCAACGGCGATGTGTCGGTCACAACCAATGGAGTCGCGGCCCTTTTGCCGCGTACGCTTCCGTTTCCTCATAGCGGCTTCGGGCAAGATGACGAATGGGTTGCGGCGAACTTCACGAACGCGACCGAGATTCTTGCTGTTGGCTACCCGCAATGGGTGGACACGCAGGTGGGCGATGGCCTGACGAATGGGCTCTACAAGCTCTCCGTCACCGTTACGGACGATCCGCCCGAAACGACGCTCCTCTCCGTCGGCAATCTCTCCGTCGCAGTCACAAATGCTGGTGAGTATGTCTTTCTCTTGGAAAAGGGCCCCGCATACGACTTGACCGTGTTCCCGCCAAGCAGCAATGTGACAATCTCTGCCGTTGATGATGTGCCGACTATGCGCGGCCAGCCGATGATGCGCTCTTTTGGCGATGCGGACGATGGTCACTGGGTTCCTGACAGCGGTAATTTTTGGACTGACTACGCGGCTGGCATGGGGTATGCGCGGCTTTGGTGGCTACCGTGGCTCTGCGGCTCACCAGACGTGAATCATATTGGGCTTGATGAAAGTGCAATAATATTCTCTGCCGTCCTGTTCGACTGCCGCCGGACAAACGACGTTACATATTCATGGTCGGCGAGCGATGGCCTGAATATCGCTTCCCCGAATTCTCAGACGACGGAAATAAGCGTTTCTGAAATGCCGAGTTGGGCGGAGGCGAACATTTCCGTGACCGCGACATTCGGAAACGACGCGCTGACCTCGTATATTGACGGTCTCACATACGGAACGAACGAAACGCCGCAGGTGCATTTGTCGCTGGACGTGCCGATGGCAATTCTCCTTAACAGCAATAAGGTTAGCGCAGCGAAGATTGCGGCGGCTGGCTGGTCGTTCTCGTCCGACGCGCCGACAAGTGGAACCGTGCGCGTCACTTGTCTTTCAGGATGTGAGAAAGTTGTCGTGCCAGGTCTTGTCGGGGAGTGGCCGGTCGAAGATGGTTTCTCCGTCGCGGCGACGGTTGAAGGCGTTGGAACGAGTGCGGCGGTTGGTGATGTCGTGTTTAGGATGGAGTTTTGGGGCGGCAGCACCACTAACACAGTCGAGAAGTCTCTAACAGTTGTAAGGACTGGCAACGTCCTCATCCCTTCCGCGCCAGTGGATGGTCTAGTGGTCTTGACAAACACGCCGGTGGCGATGCAAGTGGAATGTGAGCCACAGGGGGCAGGGGCATTTCTGTCGACTATTTGGCATGCAAGGCGGTTGAAATCGGATGGGGAGTATGACGGCTGGCAGCTTGCGGCATACGGACAACAGGGAACGTCTTTTGTCTTCACGCCAACATTGGGCGGTATTTACCAGATTCGCTCTCTTGCGTCCGTCGCTGCCGGTGGTGTGGATGAAAGATTTTATATTTGGGATGATAGCGGTCTTGTTGACCCATTTGGACTCAAAGAAGCTGGCGACCTGAAGATGCTTGGAGTAGCAGATTGCCAGTGGCAAATCAATTTGCGAAACCATGCGCTAGCATATATTGGATCACGCGCATACTCACGAGCATCAAGCGTGTCATCCCAATATGACTTCTCGGGCATGCCTGAAGGATCGTGGAAGTGTAATATATTTGTTGCCCATACAATAATGCGCGCCGGTTTGCAAGTCCCTCACAATAGCCACTTTTTTAGCACATACCCTCCTGTTGCAAATGATTGGGCGAATGGCACGGGAATAACTGGATGGCAGTTTCTTGGGAGAAGTGTTTACTTGCAGCCCGGATATGTGGTAGGGCATCCCGCCTCGATTGGAAGCGGCCATTGTGGAATAATAGATTTTGACGGAAGTGCGATAGCAGCTGGACGGCACTTTGTTAATCGGCAATACGAAGATTGGCTGGACGGGTCTTCCGGTTTTCACAAATATGATGCCCAGAATGAATGAAAGGAATGCAAAAGATGAATAGAAGTGTTTTGGCGATATTTGCTGTTTGTGCGACTTGCTCGGCAATGGCCGAATTCGAGTCGCTTAGAGTGGCTGTTGACGCGGTAGTGACCAATTTAAACCAAAAAACGCTTCGTGTATTCACTGAAGGGGAAATCGGCGGCCAAAGCGTTTGCAGACATCCAAACTATCAGGCGTTGGCGCACATAGTTTCGAATGACTGGCAGAATGTTATTGGACATGTTGGCAATATCGCCACAAATCAAACAGAGCGATATCTGTTGCTTGCCGTAGGATTTCAGTACGGATGGGATTTCCATTTGCCGTTTTTCAACAAGGTTGTTGATGAATGTCTTGCTGGGAATATATCGAGCAATGAAGTTGCATGGTTTGAGGCCTATTCGACAAAGCCAGGGCTTGTCGATCAGCTGTATTACCGCAACACAGATCCGGCGGTTACGAATCTGCTTCACAAATTGATTCAAGTTGACGGAGATACCAATCGCTGGATGTCTATAATGGCTCCAGATGCACAGGAGAAAGTGCAAGAATACATTGATGCAGGAATTTTGTATATTCCAGAATGACGATCGTCATCTTGAAGCAAATCTTCCGAATTGAGAGCGATGAGAAATTACATAAGAGAAATGATAATGATGAGATATATTTGCATTGTTATGTCGTTTTCATTTGCCATAAGTTCAGCTTGGGCATGGACGACGGCCGAGACGAACGCCGTTGTGCGCGAACTGGTGGCTGTCGCTGCTCTTCAACTTGAAAGTGAAGAGTCGATAGAAAGCGATTGCATCATTGATCCGCCAGAACCAGTCGTAACGACGTACGAGAGTTTGTTTGCCACGAATCGGCAGGCACAACTTCCATATTGGAATCAATGGACTCCGGCAGACAGGAAGACTGCGTTTGAAAATTTCTTGGCCGAGACCTCTCGAGGTGTTTCGCACGAAGGGATATCTGCCGATAGGGCGCTCCTGTTTTGCCTTGATAGAGATTTTGCCGGAGCGTTAATACCTGCAAGAGATATGTTGTTGTCTACAAATATCTCGGCCGATTGTCGTAGTGTCGCGGCAAGCATATACACGAAGTTTGCCGCGCCAACTGAGGAGCGCACATGGTTTGTCGAGGCTATCATTACGAATAAAATTGCGCTTGTGGATGATCATGCACGTTTACTCTGGAAATACGGGCGCAACAAGGAACGCGAGGTTCGGAGTAACCTTGTGTTGGGTTTATGTGAGGCGTTGGAGCGTGATTATGATGCGGGAATGACCAATCTCGTAGTTCAGGGTGCTTCGATGCTGTATCGCAGCGTTGACGAACCGTATAATGCATACGACTTGGACCGGCTCTTCCTGAAGGTGTTTCCGTCTTATGCGACAAGTTCTAATCGGCTAGAGGTTGCGATGCTTGGCATGAGGACGGGCTTGCATAGTGGCGTGGTTAACGATGCTGGCATCAATGTCTTTTCCCCGATCACCAACCAGCTTCTAAATGCGGCACAGCCATTGCCTGTTGTTGGTGGGTTGTAGTCAGCTATCGTTGCAGATGTAACGGAGGCATATTCATAATGAGGGCTGTAGCACGAATAACTGTCGCCATTTCAGCGATTGTGATGTCGTTGACTTCTGTCGGACATACTTGCTCTGAGACAAATAGTCTGATCAGATCCATGCTGTCTCCGCTCCTTGTTTGTACGCGTTTACAAGGTGATAGAGTTATAACACGACCTCGTGCAGTTGCACTGCAATCAGATTTCTTCGCTGGTGATGCAAGCTGGACCTCTGCCGAAAAGCGGGAAGTTTTTGATTGGTATTTGAACAATCTCAGCTTCACAGCCACGAAAGCGTTGTCAGGAACTCCTTTTGACGATGGTCGCCGGAATGCCCTTGCTGAGGCAGCCATTAGACAATGCGCGGCGATGTCGTATACGAATGCTTTGCCAGCTGTAGAGGCCTATGCCGTAGGCGACGATATGCCAGCAAGAAAGGAGTCGATGGAGCTTGTCTTCATGTGGCATGGCCTGGACGAGTGGCTTGTGTCATTTGCCAACGAGGTCGTTACCAACTTGACGAAGTATTCAGATTCGGAGCGAAACCTTGTAGGCAGAAGGTTCTGCGGCGAATTGAAGTCATCGTTTCAAGAGGGAATGACAAATTCGCCAGCATGGAATGCCGGAGTGCAGGCAATGTATGAAAACAGGACCAACATCGCGTGTGCAGTAGCCATCGATTCTATGCTTGTGGACTGCCTTCACGAATATGGAACAAGCACAAATAGACTCGCGTGTGCAAATGCAATTGTCGCAAACACAAATGCTTGGGAAAACTGCCGCGCGTATTTTGTGAATGTAATCAACACCATGTCAATGCCAAGCGAATGATTCTACTGACAGACATTTCGTCAAGTATCGTGGACCCCTGTGACACAGTAGCAGTGACGCAGTGGCGACGTCACTTTTCGGGGTCGTGTTTTTTATGGCTGTGGTGGAAGGTGGTGCCGCGTCCGGTGAGGACGGGGACGCCAAGACTGTACTTGATCGCGAGCGCGCGGATTACGAAGATGAGCGCAAGACCTGCGATGTTGCGGACGTAGATGCTCTCGATACCAACGAACGGCAAGAGGAAGTAGAGTACACCGCCCGCGGCGCAGGCGAGCGCGTAGAGCTCCTTGCGGAAGATGAGCGGAACTTCGTTGATGCAGATGTCGCGCAGTATGCCGCCTGCCACCGCCGTCACTACGCCGAGGACTATTGCGCACCACGGCTGGTAGCTGTGCAGTATCGCCTTGTGGAGCCCGATCATCATGAAGAGCGAAATCGAGATCGTGTCGAATACGAACCATGTGATCTGTCCGCTGATGAAGCGCCGCCCGAAGAGCCAGATCGAGACTACCGCGAGCGCGGATACGATAATGTATGACGGATCAGACATCCAGAAAGGCTCGACGCGCAGCAGCACGTCGCGCAGTGTTCCGCCGCCTGCCGCGGTGATGAAGCCGATCACGCTCGCACCAAACCAGTCAAAGCGCTTTACGCTTGCGAGGCGTACGCCCGAGATCGCGCCCGCAAAGGCGCCGATGAGCTCGAGCACGCGCATGAAGATTTTGATTTCGTCCGTAAGGTCTGCCATGGTGTCCTCCGACGGCAGATAGTATACCACAAATGCCGAATTGGTGCCTTTATGGTATAATGTATGCCAATGGAAGACAACAGCAAGAACCGGGTCGTCCGCTGGACGCAGAAGCTACTTGATCTCTCGCTCCGCAACCGCCTGCTCAATGCACGCGATTCGAAGCAGATACTGCCCCTCGCCGTCGACGACGTGGCATCGCTCGAAGACCGGCTTTCGGCCGACCAAGCCGTCGCCGTGGAGCCGTCCGATTCCCAATCGCGCTCCGCGGGCGCACTCCGCTCTACGCTTGCGGCAGATGACATGCTACGCCGTCTCAAGGAGATATTCCGTCTCGCAAAGACCGACCTTGAGGAAAGCGGCGTAAACGCGCTCTACCTCGCGCTTGGCTTTTTGAGGTGGCGGCCGAAGGGCGCGAATGCCAAGGAGTGCCGCGCACCAATCCTCTTGATGCCCGTGCAGATGACGCGGAAGAACGTCCGCGAGGGATATACTGTCTCCCGCCTTGACGACGACACGATGCTCAATGCGACGCTCGTCGAGTTTCTCCGCGCAGAGTTTGGAATTTCCGTTCAGGGGCTTGACCCTCTTCCAGAAGACGACTCTGGTGTAGACGTTTCCAAGGTCTTTGCCACATTCCGCGAGGCGGTGAAGGGCATGGAGGACTGGGACATCGAGGAGGATGCCGCGATCGGCAACTTCTCGTTCGGCAAGTTCGTGATGTGGAAGGATCTTACTGCCCGCGCCGATCAGCTTGGCAGCCATCCCTTTGTCTCGCACCTTATGAAAGGCGGCGGCGACTATGACGACGGCGTTGAGGTCTTCCCGCCTGAGGAAATCGCCTCGCACATCAAGTACGGCGAACTGTTCACGCCGCTTTCGGCCGACTCATCCCAGCTCGCGGCAGTCCTATATTCTGCGATGGGAAAGTCGTTTGTCCTCCACGGGCCGCCCGGCACCGGCAAATCGCAGACGATAACCAACCTCATCGCGCATAACCTCGCGCTTGGCCGTAGGGTGCTTTTCGTCTCCGAGAAGAAGGCCGCTCTCGATGTCGTCCACCGCCGTCTCTCGTCAGTGGGCCTTAAGCCGTTTTGCCTCGAGCTCCACTCGAACAAGTCCGGCAAGACCGAAGTCCTCGCCCAGTTCAAGGAGGCGCTTGACTACATTGACAAGGGTACGCCCAACGAGTGGCAGAAGACAGTCGATCAGATTTCCAACTATCGCTCCGCCCTCGATGCTCCGATTGCCGCGCTCCACAAGCGGCAAAACAACGGACTGACCGCCTATGACTGCTTTGCGGAGAAGATCGCCGGCGGCGCAAAGACCTTCCCGCTCGCCGGCGGGAAGGTGTGCGACTGGAGCGAGAAGGACGTCTCCGATATACGCGAACTCGTGCTTCGCGCCGCGGCTGACTGGCGCGGCACGACGGCAGACGCCGTAAAAGCACTCATTCCCGTCGCGACCTTCGCGTGGAACCCCGGCGCAGAGGAGGATATGCGCGGCAAACTTGCCGCGCTCCGCGCCAAGGGTAGCTTTGCACGAGGCATGTCCGTGCTGTTTGGCGGAGGCGGAGCTCTCAGGTATGGTCCAGGTCTTGTCGGGCGCTTCGAGGGCTTTGGCGGCGCATTTGCCGCGAAGCTTGATGCCGCGATTGCAGCTATGGGAGAGTCGCGCGGCGTAATGCGCTACCGCGAGTCTGCGGGTGAAGTCGCGAAGAGGATCGGCCTTGGCTTCGCAAATGCGCTTGCGTCGGGTGACGTCGATCCCGAGCAGGCGGGCGAGTCGTTTGACCGTTCGCTCGCGTCTGCAACGCTCTGCGAGATACTTCGCACTGAGTCTGCGCTCGCCTCGTTTGCGGGGCTGAAGCGCGAGGAGCAGATAATCGAGTTCCGTCGCCTCGACGCGGAATACGCCGAGCTCGTTAAGCATGCCGTTCGCGCTAAGCTTGCGGCACTTCTCCCGTCAGGGCGCCTCGGCGACTGCCCCGATGGATGCGAACTTGGAATCGTCCGCCGCGAGTGCGCTAAGAAGTCGCGCCAGAAGCCGATACGTCGCTTGCTCGCGGAGGCGCGCGGGATCATCGGGCGCATAAAGCCGTGCTTCCTTATGAGCCCCTTGTCGGTCGCGCAGTATCTCCCTGCTGAATCTACCTTTGACTTGGTCGTCTTCGACGAGGCATCGCAGATACCAGTGTGGGACGCAATCGGCGTTATTGCGCGCGCTAAGCAGTGCGTTGTCGTTGGAGACCCAAAGCAGATGCCACCGACAAACTTCTTCCAGAAGGGCGAGACCGGAGACGACGAGGACGAGTCGGAGGATCTCGAGAGCATTCTCGACGAATGCCTTGCCGCGGGCCTCAGTTCCGCGTATCTTAGCTGGCACTACCGTAGTCGCCACGAGTCGCTTATTGCATTCTCGAACCACCACTACTACGGTGACCGACTTTGCACGTTCCCCGCGGCGAAAACGACGCCGCGCCTCGGTGTCGCGTGGCACTTTGTCGAGAACGGAGTTTACGACGCGAAGGCGAGCCGTACAAACAGGGCAGAGGCAGAGGCGCTTGTCGACTACGTATTCTCGCGTCTTGCAGATCCCTCGCAGAAGCGCCGCAGCGCTGGTGTCGTTACTTTCTCGATGGCGCAGAAGAACCTTATCGAAGACATCTTCGAGGAACGCCGCGCGGCAAATCCGAAGTACGAGGACTACTTTGCGGATGGCGGCGAGGAACCGTTCTTTGTGAAGAACCTCGAGAACGTCCAGGGCGACGAGCGCGACGTCATACTCTTCTCTGTCGGTTACGCTAAGGGCCCCGACGGCAAGTTCCTCATGAACTTCGGCCCTCTCAACCGCTCCGGCGGCGAGCGTCGACTCAATGTCGCCGTTACACGCGCTAAGGAACAGGTCGTAGTGTTCGCGTCGTGCAAGGGTGCGGAGATTGATCTTTCGCGCACGCAGGCAGTTGGCGCCGCGCATCTGCGGGCTTTCCTCGAATACGCCGAGCGTGGCGGAATCGCCTCGGCTGCAGACGCTGCAGAAAGACGGCGCGACAGGTTCGCGGACGAGGTGGCGGCGTTCCTTGCCGAGCACGGCTTCGCCGTTGAGCGCGATGTCGGCTGTTCCGGCTTCCGTGTTGACGTCGGCGTCAGGGATCCCGCGCGCAAGGACGGTTATCTCGCGGCGGTTGAGTGCGACGGCGATTCTTACGCGTCTGCGCTTACGGTGCGAGACCGCGACGAACTGAGGGGGTCTGTTCTCCGTTCGCTCGGGTGGAACACGGTTCACGTGTGGTCTGCGGACTGGGCTCTTGACCGCGCGCGCGGCGAAGAGCGGCTTCTCAAGGAACTTGAGGAGATTCGTCGTTCGCCCGACGGGGTTCTCCCTGCACCGAAGTTCACGCCAGAGGTGACGTTCCCGCGTCGCCGCTCTGCGTCCGCGGCGGAAGTGCCGCGCACAGACCTCGACAAAGTGTCGAATGACGAACTTCGTGCGAAGATGGCCGAGGTGGAGAAGGACCTTGGCGCCTGCGAGCCCGATACGCTCTACCGCGAGACGGCGCGTAGGTTCGGCTACAAGACGCTCTCCCCGAAGGCGCGGCAGCGGCTTGAGGGCGTCAGGCGGTTTTAATATTTTCCAAGTTTGCATTGCTCGGCGGCGTCCGAAGGCTCCTCCTCGGGGAGCCCTCGGCGAATACGCCGAATCCCCTCGCTCGGACCTTCGCTCC
>JAFYQC010000250.1 GCA_017547265.1 Kiritimatiellia bacterium
CGTGCCGAAGACGACGTGCCCCGTTTCGGCGGCGGTAATCGCGGCTTCGATCGTTTCCAAGTCGCGCATTTCCCCGACGAGGATGACGTCCGGGTCTTGACGCAACGCGCCGCGGATCGCGTCGGCGAAGGACATAACGTCGACGCCGACTTCGCGTTGGTTGACGGTCGACTTTTTATGATAGTGGTAGAATTCGATCGGGTCTTCGATCGTGATGATGTGCACGCCGCGCTCGTGGTTGATGACGTCGAGCATCGAGGCGAGGGTCGTGGACTTGCCGGAGCCCGTCGGGCCGGTGACGAGGATGAGCCCGCGCGGCTTGAAAAGCAGTTCCTTCACGACCGGCGCCGCCGAGACGATCGACCGTATCGTCGACGCGTTCCCGACGAACCAGCAGGAGCAGGTGCGAACCCAGCTCGCCGCAGGTCTCCAAGCCGTCATTTCGCAGATCCTCCTCCCTAAGCTTGATGCGAACGGCGAGGTACACGGACGTGTCGCGGCGTTCGAGATCATGACTTCGACAGACGCGATCCGTTCGAGAATCCGCGACAACAAGACGAACATGATCAAGTCCGATCTCCAGACGGGCGCGAAGTTCGGCATGATGACGCTTGACGCTTCTCTCACAAACCTCTACAAGGAAGGGCTGATCTCCTACGAGGAGCTTATCACGAAGTCGCAGGATCCTGACTCCGTCGTCGCCAAGCTCAAGGAGGAGATGGCATAGAGATGAACGATCCGATTCTCCAGATTCTCGTACAGAACGGCTATCTCGACGAGGCGTCCGCGCAGGAACTCGCCGACACCGCGAAGACCGAGGGCAAGTCGATCCGCCAGGCCGTTCTCGACCAGGAGATACTTTCCGAGGATGACCTCCTCGGCGTAATCGCTGCCTACCAGGACACCGAGGCCATAGATCTCGGCGGGATGACTATAGACACCGAGGTCACCGAGGCGATTCCCGCTTCGACGGCCCGCATGTACAACGTCTTCCCCGTGGCCGCGGACGACACCTCCGTGACGCTCGCGACCTTCGACATCATCGACCCCCGCATTGCAGACGAAATGCTCTTCACTCTCTCCAAGGAGGTGAAGTTCGTCATGGCGCGCGAGAAGGACGTGATGGACCGCATCGCCCAGTACTACGGCGACTCGAACGACTCCGTCGCGGACATGATCAAGCAGCTTGGCGAAGGGCTTGGCGACGACGAGGGGATTGCAGCGGCAAACGCAAACGACATCGCGTCGATGGAGAACGCTGCGAACTCGTCCGCGATCATCCGCTTCGTAAACCTCATTCTCTACCAGGGCGTAGTTGACCACGCCTCGGACATCCACATCGAGCCGTTCGAGAACGACTTCAAGATACGCTACCGCGTTGACGGCGCTCTTTACGAGATGAAGGCGCCAGACGTCAAGATGGCTCCCGCGATCATCTCGCGCGTTAAGATTCTCTCGAACCTCAACATCGCCGAGCGCCGCATACCGCAGGACGGACGTATCGCGCTCACTGTCGCGGGAAGGCCGGTAGACCTCCGCGTCTCATGCCTTCCGACCGCCCACGGCGAGTCGGTCGTAATGCGAATCCTCGACCAGTCCGCGACCTCGCTCGACCTCGAGAACGTGGGGCTTCCTGAGGACGTCTACGAGCAGATCACGATGGACGTCGAGAAGCCAAACGGCATTTTCATCGTGACGGGGCCGACTGGCTCGGGCAAGACCACGACGCTCTACTCCATTCTCCGCCGCATCAACCAGATCGACACGAAACTCCTCACCGCCGAGGAGCCGGTCGAATACAATGTCGAAGGCATTGTGCAGGTGCCGATCGACCCGAAGGTCGGCAACACGTTTGCGAAGGTTCTACGCGCGTTCTTGCGACAAGACCCCGACGTGATGATGATTGGCGAGATTCGCGACCTTGAGACGGCTGAAATCGCGATTCAGGCCGCGCTTACGGGACACTTCGTCTTCTCGACGCTGCACACCAACGACGCCGCGGGTGCAGTCACGCGCTTTGTGGACATGAATGTCGCCCCGTATCTTCTCTCGTCGACGCTTGAAGGCGTTCTTGGCCAGCGACTTGTCCGTACTTGCTGCCGCGAATGCCGTGAGGCCTACGAGCCCGACGACGAGACGCTGGACCGCATCTCGATGACGCGCGACCAGATAGGCGGGCGTCCGTTCTACTTCGGTCGCGGCTGCAAGACGTGCAACGGCACAGGTTACAAGGGGCGTAAGGCCGTCGTCGAGTATTTGCGCATGTCGAATCCGCTGCGCGAATTGATCAACAACCGTGCGCCGACGCTCATTCTGCAGGAGAAGGCGCGCGAGCTTGGCATGCGCACGATGCGCGAACACGGTATCCAGGCGATTCTCGACGGATACACGACCGTTGACGAGGTGCTGAGGTACACGTGATAGGGGTCAGTACGCAGGAGTCAGTACACAGTAGTCAGTACTGACTCCTGACCCCTGACTCCTGACCCCTGACCCCTGACTCC
>JAFYQC010000251.1 GCA_017547265.1 Kiritimatiellia bacterium
AGCGCGGATGCGGCGGGAATGTTTCAGCGGCATATGTGATTTGCGGCGAAGCGGGGTGTGTCTTTTGGCATCTGATGCAGTCGCCCGGATGTGCAGTATGAACTGCGATGCGCGTATGGGCGACGGAATCCGAAGCGAGCGCCTTGGCAATATTCCGCAAAGCGGAACATGGGCGCGAGCGGTGCCCAAAAACGCACACCGCACGAGCCGCCAAGCATAGCAATTTATAGATCTGCTATTGCTGATTCGTAGGGGGCGTCTTGCCAGGCGAGGAGCATTTCGGCAACGGCAGTCTCCTCTGACTCACTGTCGGCAGAAGTCTCTGACAATGTCTCTGCGCCATCAGCCGTGCGGAGAAGATCAATCACGCAAGCAACCGTGTCTTCTGGCTTTGGCGTCGAATCAACATGCAAAACTGCAAACGAAAATACAATGGCAATCGAGGCCGCGACAAGCGATGCAACCCAACGACGGCGACGCGAGCGATGCTCCGCGACATGGACAAACGATTCCGCCGCAGCCACGCGTTCGATTTCCGCAAGACGAGGCGGCGACGAGGAGACACCCTCTTCAAGCCGTCCCTTCACGAAATCTTCGATATCACGGTATTCGTTCATTTCGATCCCCCCAACATCTCTTTCAATTTTAGCGTCGCAGTGCGCATCCATGTAAGCGCAGTGCCGAGCGGCACGCCAAGCTCGGACGCGATCTCCTTAAAGGAAAGCTCGCCCTCAATCCGCATCAGCAGCACTTGCCGTGGGCCCTCTGGCAAAGCGCGCACTGCTTCCCTCACGTCCTCGGCCGTGGCCTTGGACTCAAATCTCTCGCCCGGCGATGGCGACTCGTCGGGAAGACGCTCTGCCACAGATGCCCCTTCCCCATCTTCCGCATCTAGACTGACAAGCCGCCCCATCTGCCTCAGGCGATCTATCGCCGCAGACCGCGCGACAACGGCGAGATAGGGCTTGACCTTGCCGCCGCGATACTTACCCGCGGACTTTACTACGCGAACCCACGTCTCCTGGAAGGCATCCTCCGCATCTTCTGCCGTCGGCAAAAGCCCGCGGAGAAACGCCTGCATCCAGACGGCGTGTCGCCTAACAAGCGCCGAGAGGGACTCGATGTCCCCCCGGCGCGAATAAGCAAAGAGGAGCTCGCTATCCTCTTCCACGTGGCCTTACTTGGCTTCAGGCGCAGGAGCGGGAGCGTCGCAGCCCTCCTTGGGGCCGTCCTTAGGTCCCTTCTCGCCATGCGGACCCTTGCGCGGCCCCTTGAACTCACGAGGTCCCTTGCCTTCACGACGAGGACCACGATCGCCACGAGATTCGAACGTCTTCCTCATTTCCTCGTGGGCCTTGGCAACCTGCTCGGGAGTAAGGACGGACTTCACCGCGATGACGCGCTTCGCCTGCTCCTTGGCCATCGCCTTGCGGAGTTCAAACACCTCATCGATTGCCGCCATGACTGCGGCCTCGTCGATCTTATCGGCCTTCATGAGGTCAAGCTGCTTCATAGTTGCCGCACGAACCTTTTCCTGAGCCGCGCGGTTTGCTTCGCGATCGCCCTTCAGCTCCTTGAGCTTGGCCTTCTGCTCGTCGCTGAGACCAATCTTGTCGGCGACTTCCGGGTTGGACACCATGCGAACAATGGGATCCATCCCGCCCATCATCGGGCCCATGCCGCCCTCGCGAGGGCCGCGGCGACCACCCTCGGGGCGAGGGCCGCCCTCGGGACCACCATCAGCAAACGCCACGCAGCTGAGCGCAGCAACAGCAACAATAATGAGACTCTTCATGTTCTTTTTCCTTTCGCGGCGATTTTGCCGACTTTTACAGCGCCACAGCGGCGCCTACAGTTATTTAGACGAACGAGAGGGCGAATTTATTTTTGTTTTTTAACGCAGAGGCGCAGAGACGCGAAGTGCGCTGAGAATTATTCTCTGCTACTCTGCGTCTCTGCGTTAAACATTATCCAAAAAAACACTTAAAGTCCAGAGTCGGGCGAGGCGACGAAGTCGCGGAGCGCGTCCTGCCAGCGCGGGGTACGATAGCCGAGCAAGTTCAGAACGCTCTTCTTCAGCGCCGAATTGCGCGGGCGCGGCGCAGGGCGTGGAAATTCCTCGGTCGTGCAGGGAACGACTTCGCGCTTGAGCCCCATGAGGCGGAAAAGCTCAACCGTCAGGTCGTACCAAGTGCACTGGTCTTCGCATGTCCCATGGATGATCCCGCTGACATCGGGGCGGGAGATGAGAAAGCGAATCACATCTGCGACGACTTTTGTCGACGTCGGGTTGCCGCGCTGGTCGTTGACGACCTTGAGCGCTGGACCCTCCTGGGCGCCAAGCTTCGCCATCGTGTGGACAAAGCTCGGACCGCCAGCGCCGTAGAGCCACGCGATGCGGAGGATTGCCGCGTCGGGCAAGATCATGTGGATCATCTGCTCGCCAGCAAATTTCGACGCGCCGTAGACGGTGCGAGGGCGCGGGATGTCCGTCTCGCTCCATGCCCACGGCTCGCGCGGCGGCTCGCCAGAGAAGACATAGTCGGTGGAGATTGCAATAAGCCGCGCACCTGCCGCCTTGCACGCAAGCGCGACATTACGAGAGCCCTCTTCGTTGAGCTTGAACGCGAGGTCACGCTTTGTCTCGCAGTCGTCGACCTTCGTCATCGCCGCACAGTGGATGACGACGTCAGGCGCGGCGGCGATTGTCTTCTCGGTGAACGCATCCGCGTCGAGTATGTCCCACTCCGGCAAGTCGGCGATAATGAGCTCGTTCCTTCGTTCGTTCCGCTCATCGCTCACTCGCTCCGTCACTCGGGAATTTTCTGCGCCTTGCGGCTTAAGCTCGTTCCTTCGTTCGTTCCGCTCATCGCTCACTCGCTCCGTCACTCGGGAATTTTCTGCGCCTTGCGGCTTAAGCTCTCCTCCCCCAAGTTCTTTCTGCAGCGTCCGGCCCAGCATGCCCTTCCCGCCTGTTATCAGAATCTTCACTGTGCCACCTCCTTCTCGCTCGCGACGAGACTTGCGTGCGTAATGCATGCGCCTAGAAGCACTATCTGCCAGCTCATGTAAAGCCAGGCAAGAACGATGGGGAGAAACGCAAACGAACCATAGAGCGCAGAGGACTTCGCAATGCCAACCTGCAAGACGGCGCATATCTTCACCCATGCGCCAAAGAAGAACGCAGTCACAAACCCGCCGAAGAGAGCATCCTTGAACGGCACCTTTCGGTTGGGCAAGACGGCGAACGCATACGCGAACGCGAGCGACGCGATGACAAGCGTTATGCCGAGGCGGAAAATCGTAGAGTCAAGGAACCATATAAGCCCGTCAGAGACCCACTTGGTGAGCCAGGTTGCGCCCATGGTCGCAACGATGATCTGCTTCGCGACGGCGAGAATCGGCACCGACAGCGCAAGGGCGGCGAAGATCGGCAGAATCACCGCCGTGAAAATATTCAAGTAGGCGCGCTTCCAAATTGGCCGCGCCTTCTCTACGTGGAAAACCTCGTTGAAACTCGTCTCTACCATGCTTATCGCGCTGATGACCGTCCACACGAGGAAGCCGAAGCCGATCCAACCGAACGTCCACACGTCGAACTGCGCGATTCGCTCGAAGAGCTTGTTGGAAATCTCTCGCGCCTGGGCGGCAAATTCCTCCGCGGCGATTCGTCTGCGCTCGCGCTCCTCCTCGCTGATGGGCGCAACATTGGCAAGCTCGTCTTCCTGGGCGTGCTCAACGTTAGAGATCATCGCATCTAAGTTGGAGTTGATCTTATCACGCGCGAAGTCATCGGCACCGCAGAGTTTCGCCACCGAGAGAAGCACGCACAGAAGCGGCACGAGCGAAAGCATCGCGAAGTACGTAAGCCCCGCCGCATGCATGGAGCAGTGGCTCGTGTTGAAGTCATTGATTACGGTCTTGAACCATTTGACTATCTTTTTCTTCATATCAGATGCCCCGTGAGCCATCCAAGCGCGACGCCTACGACATAGACGACGGCAAGAATGGCAAGGTTCTCCTTGAGGTTGCGGTTAGTGCGGAAGAGAACGAGCAGCCCGAGCCCGGAACCGGCGAATGACGAGGCCATAAGGGCACCCGCGCTCATCGCGCCCTTGCAGTAGAGTTCGGCACCCGCGACCGAAACGGCGCAGTTAGGTATTAATCCAACGAGCCCCGCCGCGAGTTCACCGAAACCCGGAGTGTTCAGCCGGAGCGAACTGAGGCAGTCTTCGCCAAAATAATGCATGGCAAGCTCGATTGCGCCAGAGACTACGACGATGAAGGTAAATATCTCCGCCGTGTGAATCAGCGCAGGAACGAGGATTCCCCTGTGTTCGCGGCAACCGCAGTGGCTGTGAGCGCAGAGGTCGTGGACGGCAACAGGGCGGCGAATGTGCCGCGCAAAGGCGAGGATGCCGTTTAGCGAAAAGCCGACAGCGATTGCCGCCGCCACCTTGATGGAGACTATCTTCACCATAAGTGCGGCAGGCACCTGCTTAGAAATAAGAACTGGAATGAGCTCGTCGGAAGTCGAGAGAAACACGGTAACGAGCGTGCCGACGGTCACTACGCCACCCGCATAGAGAGACGCGGCCGCGGCAGATACGCCGCACTGCGGAATCGCGCCGGCAAGAGCGCCGGCAAGCGGACCTACGGACTTTGCCCTCTCAAGACTACGCTCGAGGGCGCCACCCGCATGGGCCTCGATTGCCTCGAGCACGAGGTAGGTTACGAAGAGAAACGGAAGAAGCAGAAGAGTCTCTTTTATGAAGTCGATCATGTCGCCAATATTATACCAAATAAAAGGACGCGCCCGCACGGACGCGCCATTTTAGGCATTGTCTTTAAAGATATTTGTTCGGCGGCGTCCGAAGGCTCCTCCTCGTGGAACCTCGGCGAATACGCCGTATCCACTCGCTCGGACCTTCGCTCCACCGCCGAACAACAGCGCGGACGGCACAAAGCCTTCATCCGCTACTGGACAGCCATGCTTACGGCATTAGGCTGGGGCGATCGCCTCGTTCGGGCAGGTCGCAGCGCAGGCGCCGCAGTCAACGCACCTGTCAGCGTCGATCACGTAGGGCGTACCCTCGCTGATAGCCTCGGCGGGGCAAGCATCCTTGCAGCAACCGCACGCAACGCACTTGTCGGCAGCAATCTTGTGAGCCATTTTTGTTTCTCCTTTTTTGTGGTTTGAAATAACGCCGCCATTATACCACCCGCCCAACAAGTTAGGCAACGGTAATTTGTGCGCCTAGTCTATTCGTAGCGGAGGCAGTCGATCGGGTTGAGCTTCGACGCGCGCCATGCGGGGTAGAAGCCGAAGAAAAGACCGACAATGGACGAGATGACAAATGCGTATACGGCCGAAGTCACCTCGACGAGTACAGGCCAGCCAGCCGCCGCGCCCACGATGTAAGACGCGCCGATGCCGATCGCAACACCCGCCGCGCCGCCGACAGTCGAAAGCACCATCGCCTCAAGAATGAACTGCACGAGGATGTTGCGCGGCGTAGCTCCGATGGCCATCCTAAGGCCGATCTCCCTAATGCGCTCAGTGACCGAGACGAGCATGATGTTCATGATCCCGATGCCGCCGACGACGAGCGTGATAACGGAGAAGATGAGAAGCAGCATACCGACGATTCCAGTGACCGAGCCGATTGTATTCATAATCTCTGTCGTGTCGCGCGTTTCAAAGTCGTTGTCCTGCCAGTCCGCGAGGTGATGGCGCTGGCGAAGGAGCGCCGCGACTTCGCGCTTTGCCTCGTCGAGATCGTCCATCGAGACAAGCGAGAGGTTCATCATATTTACGGTGTTGAACTTCGAGCGCTGGAGATAGCGGTGCACCGACGTATAGGGCGCCATTATGACGTCGTCCTGGTCCTGGCCCCAGTTGTTCGCGCCCTTCGAGCCGAGAACACCGACGACGCGGAACGTCATGTTCTTGAGGCGGATTATCTTGCCAATCGGACTCTCGTCGTCGCCAAAGAGGTTCGACTGGACCGTAGTGCCGATCACGCACACGCGCGCGGCGAGCTTCGTCTCGTCATCCGTGAAGAAGCGCCCGTCAGTCACCGTCCAGTTGCTGATGGTGAGAACGTCAGGCGAGACGCCCTGGACGTTGCCAGCCCAGTTCTTCGCGCCATACATCATCTGCACAGTCGTTCGCACCTGCGGGCTCACGCCCTGAACGAGATGGCCAAGCTCGCGCTTGATCGCCTCGGCATCGCCCGCCGTCATCGTCTGGCCCTGCCCCATACCGCCAGATACGGGCCCCTTGTTACGACGCTCTGGGAACACCATCATGAGGTTGTTGCCCATCGACGAAATCTCCTTGACCATCATCGTCTTCGCGCCCTCGCCGATCGCCATCGCGAGAATGACGGCGACGATGCCGATGCCGATGCCAAGGCACGAGAGGAACGAACGGACCGGATTGCGGCCGAGCGAGCGGAGCGACACCTTGAAGATCGTAAGGAAGCTCATGCAAGCGCCTCCTTTACAAGCCGCGCCACCTCGTCCTGGCTCTTGCGGCCAGTGCCGTCGTTCAAGTCGTCGCGCATCACCTTGCCGTCGCGCATCACGACATGGCGCTTCGCGTATGCGGCGATGTCGTCTTCGTGCGTGACCATGACGATTGTGATGCCCTCGTTCGAAAGCTCGGTGAAGAGGTTCATTATCTCGATGGAGCTCTTCGTGTCGAGGTTGCCCGTCGGCTCGTCTGCGAAGACGACAGGCGGGTTGTTCATTAGGGCGCGCGCAATCGCGACTCGCTGCTGCTGGCCGCCAGAGAGCTGCGCCGGAGTATGCATCTCGCGGCCCTTGAGCCCCACTCGCGCAAGAAGCTCCATCGCGCGTGCCTTGCGCTCACGGCGATTTAGCCGCCCCATGTAGAGGTCGGGAAGCTCAACGTTCTCGAGCGCGCTGGTGCGCGGGAGAAGGTTGAAATTCTGGAAGACGAAGCCGAGCTTCATGCAGCGTATGCGGGCAAGCTCGGCGGGAGAGCGCTTTGCTACCTCGAGGCCGTCGAGAAGATACGAGCCCTTTGTCGGCACGTCAAGGCAGCCGAGAATGTTGAGCATCGTCGACTTGCCTGAGCCCGACGAGCCCATTATCGCAACGAACTCGCCATCGTCTACCGAGAGCGACACGCCGTCAAGCGCATGCACCGGCTCGTCGCCGATGGCGTAGATCTTGTACATGTCGCGAATCTCGATAAGATGGGCCATATTTTCGTTATGCTTGCGGTCGCCTATTGCGGTCGTCTCGGAGAGACGCCCCTACCAGTAATTCAGCATCTACTTCTTAGGTTCGGGCGCGGTTCCCTTGTTGTTGTTGCGCTTCGGGAACTTCGGCATGAAGGGATTCGTCGCGTCCTTGTCGTCCATGGCGGCCATGTTCGCCGTCTGGTAACCAACGACCGCCTCGCGGCCCTCAAGAGCGTCTACGCCCTCGCAGACGATGGACGTGAACGAATCGTCCGTGACGCCTTCTTCAACGAGAATGTAATCCAGCGGATCGCCATCCTTTTGTGGAACAAGCCAGATCTTGCGCCCGCGCGGAATTTCGCCGGCAATGCGGTCGCGATCCTCGTCCTTCGGGCGGAACCTGAACGCCGCCGCCGCTACGGCAAGCACGTTCTCGGCGCGCGCCGTTTCGATAGAGAGCGTCGCAGTCATCCCTGGGAAGAGCTTCTGGCCGGGGTTCTCGGCCTCGACGATCACGGGGAAGGTAACAACGTTGCTCGTCGTCGTCGACGCCTTCCTAATCTGCTTCACCTTGCCCTTGAACCTCGTGCGATAGGCGTCGACGGTGAACGTGACGTCCTGGCCAACCTGAATGCCGCCGATGTCGGCTTCGGGAATGTCGGCCGCGACCCAGATTGTGTCGAGGTCTTCTGCATTGGTGAGGACGGGCCCGGCAGTCATCGACGACACGACCGTCTCGCCTTCCTCGACTTTGCGGTCGATCACGATGCCGTCGACAGGAGAGACGATCGTGCAGTAGTCGAGGTCGGCTTTCGCCTTGCTGACAGTGGCCTCGGACTGCTCGACCGAAGCTTTGGCGCTGTTCAAGCTCGCTTTCGCGCTTTCGAGTCCGGCCTTTGCGCGTTCAAGCGACTCCTCGGCGCTGTCGAGGTCGGCGACTGGAGCCACCTTCTTCTCCACAAGCGCCTTCTTGCGGTCGTAGGTCTTCTGCGCGAGGGCAAGTTCGGCCTCGGACGAGCGGACGGCCGCTTCGCGAACGGCGACGTTCGCCTTGTTCACGTGCAGCTGCGCGACCGCGCTTTTGTAGTTCGCGTCATATACCTGCGGGTCGATGAGCGCGACAACCTGCCCGTTGGTCACGATGTCATTGTAGTCGACGTAGAGCTTGATTAGCTTGCCGTTGACCTGCGCGCCTACGGGAATCCCCTTCGAGGAATTGCGCGGCGTGACAGAGCCCGTCGCAGAAACCGTTCGAACGATGTCCGTGCGCGCTATGGGGGCGGTGCGGTAGGACGGCGCCTTGCGGCTCGGGACGAGCGACTTGCCTTCGCCGCATCCCGCGACGAGCGCAAGGCAACCAACCAGCAACGCGGCGCAAGCCGCCTCATTTTTCGTCTTCACTGATCGTCTCCTCCGTGTATTCGGGCCAGCGGCCCACAACCCTGAAAAGCTTTGCCTCGGCGATCTGGCCGCGGTAGAACGCGCGCACGCGGTCGCCGAGCGACGAGGCGTAGCCCGAAACGGCGGCAGTGAATTCGATGCGGCTCACGTCGCCGACCAGATACTGCTCGCGCACGGTGTCGAGGTTCTCCTTGCCGCTCCTGACGCTCGAGCGAGCGGCCTCAAGCGCTTCAATGGCATTGTCGCGCTCGGCAACAGCAAGCTCTATGTCGCGCGAAAGCTCGAGCTCGGCGGCGTCTACGCCGTGCGCGGCGGAATCGAGCGCAATCGTCGCGCGCTCGACAGCGGCGGTCTTGCGCCAGCCCGTGAAGAGCGACATCGCGCCGTTCACGCCCCAGCGCCAATACCAGAGAGGGTCTGCCCAGTTTAGCGCGACGCTGGCGCTAAGCGTCGGATAGAGGTTTGCCACCGCTGCGTCGACCTCGTGCGACGCTGCCCTGAGGTGCGCACGAGCGGACTGCACCAACGGCGCGTTCGTGCATGCGGAACCATAGAGCTCCGAGGCGCTGGTGGAGGTATCCGCAAGCGAACGGAAGAGCTGCGAAAGACTAGCGTCGCGCGAACCGAGAACAGTCCTGAAATCGCCCGACGCGGCATCCACCCCGAGCGCCGCCATAAGCTCGGCACCGGCGGTCACGACGTCGTTCGACGCGGCGACGACGTTCTGCACGGCCTTTGCGAGGTCAAGCTTCGCCTTGAGGACGTCGAGCTCCTTGGCCTCGCCATGCTCCTTCCTGAGTTCCGCCTGTTCGAGATGCTCCGCGTACTCTGCTTTGTTCGTGAGCGCGACTTCGAAAAGCGCCTCGTTTCTGAGGAGTGCGAAATACGCGATCGCCACTTCCTCGAAGACGGTATATCCTGTGCTTATAAGCGATGTTTCGGCGGCAATGACTTCTTCTGAGAGTGCGCGCGCTTCGGCAGCGTTGCGGCCGAAGTCGTAGATGAGGATGTCCAAGGAGAGCGATCCCGAGGCGGAACCGTCGGTCTTACCGTGAAGACTGTAACCGGATTTCGACGCCTCCGAGCGACCTATCGACGCCGAGGCGTCCAGCCCTCCCCAGGGAGTAGACGAGAGGAGCGGCGCATCTGCCGCGACCTGCCTGAGGGCTATGCGCGCATCCTCTACCGAAAGGCGCGCACGGACCATAGTAGGGCGGTTCGCGATAGCAAAGTCGACAAGCTGCGCGAGATTGCATCCCTTGAGATCGACCTTCTCTGCTTGGGTCTCGGCCCCAATGCCACGGTCGGCATACGCCTTCTGGGCGCTTCGCGCCTCACGAACGGCATGGTATGTGCCGCATCCCGCAAAAACGGCGGCAAGCGCAAGGACCTGAAAAATCCGTATTGTGCTCATTGGCGGTATTTTAGCAAAAAATACGGCTCCCGCCAATACGCCGCAACCACCGCACTATAATTATTCCTTGCTCCCGCCGTAAAACTCGTCGTCGTCGGGATCGTCAGGGTTCTCGGCATACCACTTCTGGATGTCGTCGATTGTTTCAACACCCTCGTCGAAGAAGAAACCGAGTTGGTCTTTTAGGACGGACTTCGCCATAGCGGTACCGTCAGTAAGGATTGCGACAGCCGTCTCAACCTTGACAGAGTTTCGCATGTCATTCAGATTGAACAGCAGCGTGTCGATCCGGTCTTCGTCAGTCAACGCCTTAGCGACCGTCTTGACGATGTCGGCTCGATCACGATCACCTAGATCGACGTCTTCAAGAGCGAACTCGAACTTGTCAAAGGCGTCGCTGGAAATCTCTTCGTCAGAATCAACCATGAAATCTACAAGATCGACCACCGAATCCTTGCCGAACCAGCCAAGAGCCTGAACTGCTGCCGAGCGAATTGCGCGAGGAACATTCGCATAGCCGCCAAGACCCCCATTGCCGACGCTTGCAGTAAACCGCGAAATAGCCTTGCGAAGAGCCTTAAGATCGTCCGCATCAAGCGCCGCCTGAATCTCCTCGAGGACAGACCGCTGAATATCGGAAAGATCGGCCTCATCGTCAATCTCGGCCGCTTCCAGTACATTCGGCCGCATCGACTCAGACTCGACAATGCGCACCGACTTCCTCTTGCGGTTCACCCTGATTTCCGTAACCTTCTTCACATTGCCCGAACGGCGACTCTTGGCAAGACACTGCTCACGACTGGCAGATGTCGAGTCAACAGCCTCGCTGGAATCTCTGAAGATGAGCCAAGACCCCACCGCCCCTAGAAGAATTGACCCAAGGACAATCAGACTTGTTTTGATTTTATTTCTCATTATTAACTTAATATATGCGTCAAATCACAACCAATGACACAACTAATTACCATTGATACTCCATTGCGGCGATTCCAGCGACTCGTCAAATATCATGTCTATTTCAATAATTCCCAATATTTTATCAAAATATGGATATTTCACAAGGACATTGTCTTCTGAAACATAAAGGACAGTGCTCCCCGAGATAAAGCGCCCCTCATATTTTCCGGAGATACGCACTGCCCCAGTCTTCTGAACCGAAACGGCAAGTGCCTCATTCTTGTATGTCCCGACCAGACTTTCCGCCACAGCTCGGGCATCCGCCTCCCCAGTCTTGGCATCAAAAGGATTTCGCTGGGCACGGATAAGGAATTCACCTTCATCACGCTTGTACACGCCAGTCAGCTGCCAAGCCCTCCAGTCAAGGGTCGAATTGACCTCTACGGAAAGGCTTGAGCCTCCTTTCAAGGACATCTCAGCCTCCGCAATGCCTTCTCCAACGAACTGCGCCCAGCTAGACGACGAGAAGCGTTCGGTTCCTGCAGCCGTCTTAACGCTTACCGAAAGCTTCCCAGCCGCCGTAGCAGTCATGGTGACGGTTCCAACCACCTTTTCATCGCCATTGGAATCGTCGTACACAAAACCATTGAACGTGCCAACAAACCCAGACGGGAGGGCTGCGACATGGACGGTGATTGTGGCGACGCCTGTCTTCTTCGCACTTCCGGAGCCTTCGGTCGCCGTGGACGTCACCGTATAGTCGCCGACTTTCGTCGGGATTCCGGAAATCACGCCGTTCTTGAACGAAAGACCGGGCGGGAGACCCTTCACGGACAGTGTCACTCCATCCGCTACGACGGGTACGATGTGCGACGGATCGAATGTCATGCCCACGGATGCCGAATAGCCGTCCAAGGACGAATCAAGGCCCGAGATCATGTCAGTCTCGCGGTTGGCAACTCGGATTTCGAACGTGGATGTCGCCTTCGCGCCGGACAGATTCTGCGCAGTCACCAAAACAGTGTAGATCCCTGGTTGGGTGGCGGCGCTCGGCGAGTAGCTGAAGCCCGTATGGGCAGGATCGACCGAGACGCCCTTGGGTAGGTTCTTCACCGTCAGCTTCGGGAGCGAAAGCGAGTCGACGGCAAGACCGAAGGTGGACTCGGACTCGGTGTCAATTTCCCAGACATCACCCTCAAAGGCTATCTCGACAAGGCCATCGTCTTCCGACAGCGCAAACGATGCATAAATGGCGCAATCGCCCGAGAAGTCGTCCGGACGGAATGGGAACGACGCGGTGGCCGTACGGTAGTCGATGCCAGAGAACTCCATCATGGGCGCGAACTGCTCCCCATACAATTCGTCCAACCATCCGGCGAATACGCACTTCCGCGCCGCCTTTGCCGAGATCTTGACAGTCGCGCCGGACGAGTAGACTCCTGATCCAGTGGCTGTGCCCATCTCGGCGTCGCAGCTCTCTACGGCGAGATAGTACGATCCGCCGTCGGCGACGATGAACGCATACTGCGCCTTCGTTGACTTTCCGTCCGAGTACGTGACCGTCACGGACAGGGTGAATCGCCCAGGCTTCGTAGGCGTTCCGCTGAACGCAATGCGCCCTACGCCGTTCTCGACGGTCGCCACCGCCTTCAGTCCCGCGGGGACACCGGAAACCGCAACCTTGCGAACCTCGGCGTCGTCAGACGGACGCGCGCCGACCGTGAGGTAGGCGTCATCCGACCTGCAGAAGACACCAGTGGTCAGCTTGTCAAGCAAGGAGAAGTCGATGCCCGCATCGTTCGGGAGGACCGCCTCCTGTGGGACTGCGCCATCCGCATCCAGCACAGCAAGCTTCAGCACGCGAACAAAGGTATAGCCGCCGGCGTTCTTAACGGAGATCGTGGTGTAGAATACGCCCGGTTTTGTCGGCTTGCCAGAGAGCAGAAACGATTTCGCGTCGAACTTGACGCCCGCGGGAAGGCCCGAAACCGCGGCAGACGGAAGTGAAGCCGTGCCGATCAGATCTGCGATGAGGGTCGTGGCGGAGGTTTCCCCGATTTCCTCCCCAACGCGGAATTCGGCGGCAAAGCCGTTATCCGTCCCGGCAGGCTCCATCACGTCAAGCCAATCGTCCTTGACCTGCACGAACATGGCCGAGATCGAGGCATCGTCATCGCCTGTCTTGTAGACGAGGCTTGGCGATAGGTTGGCAAACGGCATGTCTTCGTCGATGCCATACCATCCGGCAAAGACCCATCCCTTTGCGGGCGTCGCCCTAAGCGTAACCTTCGTACCAGACTTGTAGTGGCCGCCGCCCGAAACTTTGCATCCAGCAGCAGCGGCGTCGTCGTCGACTTCGGCATAAAGCTCTGGATACGGCAGGATCGTCAGGAAGGCCGTCGCAGTTGCCGTCTCAAAAGTCGACACCACCCTTCCCTGCCCATTTGTCGTCACAGAGGCCACAACCTTGGCCGTGAATGTAAGCGTGTATTCGCCGGGCTGCGTCGGCACGCCGGTGATCGTATGCGCCGAAGCCCCGGTCTTCGCGTTGGCGGCCGCATTCCAGACGAGTCCACGCGGCAGGCCCGAGACGGCAAGCGTCTCGCCGGCGTCGAAATCAACTGCGCCAGACAGGTCGATCGGCTTTATTGCCACGTCGGGAACGAACTCGCCGTAATCGTCCTGAACATCGACCCGGTCGTCTTTCAAGTTCTCGACGATGATCAGGAACGACGCCGAGGCCTTCGCCTCGGACTTGTTGACGGCCGTGATCGTAGCGACGTAACGACCTGGGCTCGGACGCCTGGCGACAGTTTCGCCGTCATAGCGGAGACGGTGGCCTCCCACTCCGTCCGGCGCAATCGCCACACCTGTGGGGAGACCTTTGACCGTCAGAACGGGAAGCGACTGAGATCGGATGTAGAACGTCTCGTCGAGCTCCTCGTCTGCCGAGAAGGAGAATATTTCGTCCTCGATCCCCTCGAACCACAGCATGTAATCGTCCTCCGCCGAGACGAACAGCCCGTTCAACTCCATGAACTCAAACTTCGTATCGGCGCCAAAGGTGATCGACGGCTCGCGGAAGTCGAAGCCGTCTCCTAC
>JAFYQC010000252.1 GCA_017547265.1 Kiritimatiellia bacterium
ACGCCCGAAATCATGGTGACTCGTTCCGGCTCGAAGGACGCGAAGTCGCTCGGACGGCAGTCGCTTGCCGCGCAGATCGAAGGCGCAAAGAAGGACATGCAGAACATTCTCGACCACCTGAAACTCTCCAAGCGGTGTTTCGAGGGCGCGGGTGGCGGCTATGCAATTGCCGAAAAGAACATCTGGCATCGCAACGAGGCGGAGAAGGCCAGCACGAAGGCGAAAGCCGAGATGCAGAATGCGGAAGGACTTCTTTCGGAGTTCATTGACGGACTTCTCGACAGCCGTCTCGACACGGGCGCCGAGATGTTCAAGCCAGTCCTCGACAAGCACGTGACTCCGATACGACAGGGTGCGGAAGACGTGTTCCTACTGTCGCGCTGGAACGAGAAGAGCAGCTCGTGCAAGACGCTTGCAAAGGACACGGAAGAGGCGATTAAGGCATTCGAGGACGCGAAGCGCAAGTTCGACATTCTGACAAAGGCGGCTGAAGAACTCCAGAAGATGCAGGATCTCGCAGAGAGGGAGAAGGCACTTGCCGAGCTTGCAGAGAAGAACGAGATCGACGCCAAGACGCTTGCCGAGGAGGAGAAGAAACTCGTCGAGGACGCGAAGGATGCGATCAAGGACGATCTCGAGAAGAACCTTGACAAGCAGATCGAGAAGGCGAAGGAACTTTCCGAGAAGGGCAAGGAACTCGAGAAGAAACAGGAAGAGATCGAGAAGAAGGCGGCAGAGGCCGAGAAGAACGGCGATGACGCCGCGAAGAAGGCCGCGGCCGAGGAAGAGAAGAAGCTCGCGAAGGAGATAGCCGATCTCGCGCGTGAAGCAGACAAGCTTACGAAGGACATCGAGACTCAGGCCGGCACCCAGGAGATGGACGAGAAGAAAACCTCAGAGAGCGCCGAAAAGGCGACCGAGAATGCCGAGAAGGCGGCAGAGTCTGCGAAGGATGCCGCAGAGAAGATGGAGAAGGGCGACATGGAAGGGGCGAAAAGCGACACCCAGGAGGTAAAGGACGCTCTTGCGCAGGCGCAGCAGCAGCTCGACGATGCACAGCAGAAGATGGGCGCCAAGAACGATGAGTTCGAGCAGAACGCAAACGAGCTTAACGATATGGTGAAATCCATGGAAGAAGCTGCGGAGGCAGCGCAGGCTGCTGCTGAAGCTCAGGAGGCGGCCGAGGCCGAGCGCCAGGCAAATGGTGAAAATCAGGAAGGCGAGAACCAGCAGGGCGACCAGCAGCAAGGCGAGAACCAGGAAGGTGAGAACCAGCAGGGCGAGAATCAGCAAGGTGAGAACCAGCAGGGCGAGAACCAACAGGGTGACCAGCAGCAAGGCGATCAGCAGCAAGGTGACCAGCAGCAGGGCGATCAGCAACAACAGGGCGACCAACAGCAGGGTCAGCAACAGCAGGGCGATCCGCAGCAAGGTGACCAGCAGCAGCAAGGCGACCAGCAGCAGGGCCAGCAGCAACAGCAAGGCGACCAGCAACAGGTCCAACAGCAAGGTGACCAACAGCAACAGGGTCAACAGCAGCAACAGCAAGGCCAGCAGCAACAGGGTCAACAGCAGCAACAGCAAGGCCAGCAGCAACAGGGTCAACAGCAGCAGCAACAGGGCCAGCAGCAACAGCAGGGTCAGCAGCAACAGCAACAAGGCCCGGCGCAGCAGGCGATGCAAAATGCCGCGCAGAAGGCCAATGAGGCCGCGCAGAAGATGCAGAACCAGACCAACGAGCAGGCTCGCCAGAACAACATGTCGATGGAACAGTTCGAGAGCGATTCCTCCAACAGCGAGTCGTCTTCTGAAAGTGGGGAGCAGAAGGAAGGCGCGAAGTCCAGCAAGGATGCAAAGCCGTCAAAGAACTCTGGCAAGGAAAAGCCAGAGAAGCGGAAGAAGAATACCCAACACGTCAATCCTGAGGACGAGGGAGACGACGAAGACTGGTTTAAGATGAAGAGCGAGTCCAGCACTGGGGCTGAGTCTGATTCACTCGACGACGTTCCCCCAGAGTACCGCGGACTCGTCCGTGACTATTTCAAGGCACTTAACGAAGGAGGGAAAAAATGACGAGACATTATGCAGCATGTTCACTTGTCTTGGCGCTCGGCTTTTTGTCGCTTACGGCGGTGGCCGCGAAGGAGCCTGACAACGTAGACCTTGCGATAGAGCGCGGTCTCGAGTATCTGCTTGCCGTGCAGAAGGATACGGGTGCGTATCCAGGGCAGTATGGCGACACTGTTGCGATTCCCGCGCTTGCCGCGATGGCGTGTCTTGCGACAGGGCATGTCCCGGGTGATGCGAAATATGGAAAGCTGATAGAGCGTTCCCTCGACTATGTCCTTGCGAACCACGACGAGACCGGGTACTTTGGCGCAGTGGGCAACGGCAAGATGTATGCACACTCGATTGCGACGCTTCTCCTTACCGAGGTCTCGGGAATGGTGTCCAAGGAGCGTCAGGCGCAGATCGATACCGTCCTACCCAAGGCGATCAAGGTGATTCTCGACGCGCAGGACGTGAAGAAAAACAAGCAGAGCGACGGCGGTTGGCGCTACACGCCCGATGCGAAGGATTCCGACACGAGCTGTTCTGGCTGGGCGCTCATGGCGCTCCGTTCGGCGCGCCTAAACGGGGCACAGGTTCCGAAAAGCGCGATTGAACGGGCCGTCAAGTACATGCATCGCCACCACCACAGGGAAAAGGGCTGCTTCGGCTACCAGAACCCGGAGCAGTTCGCCGTCACGCTCTCTGGCGCCGGAATACTTTGTCTTGAGCTTTGCGGCAAGCACGAAGACCCCGATTCCCTGAGCGCTGCGAAGTTCCTTATGTCGGTGTATCGCGAGAAGCTGCCGAACGAAAGCTACGCGTATTACGGGCTCTATTATGCCTCCCAGGGTCTTTTCCAGATTGGCGGCGAGAACTGGAAGGAGTTCTCGGACTGGATGTATGATACGTATCTGCCAATGCAGCGTTCAAGCGGCGCGTGGCCGGAACATGGCAGCGAGAGGACCGAGTCGTACGCGACGGCGATGACTATCCTTGCGTTCGCGGTTCCGTTCCGCCAGCTTCCCGTTTACCAGCGCGACGAGACGGTCGACGAGTGATGTCGCGTGGGAAGTTCATAACTTTCGAAGGTGGCGAGGGCTGCGGAAAGTCCACGCAGGTGCGGCGTCTCAAGGCTGCGCTTGAACAGAAGGGCATCACAGTTCTTCTTACGCGCGAGCCCGGCGGCACGCGCCTTGCGGAGCAGGTTCGCTCTTTGTTAAAGGACGAGACCGATGATCCGCCGTGCGACAGGGCCGAGCTTCTTCTTTTCCTTGCCGCGCGCGCGCAGCTCGTCAAGAATGTGATAATGCCGGCGCTCAAAGTTGGAACCTGGGTCGTCTCCGACCGGTTCAGCGATTCGACGCTTGCGTACCAAGGGTATGGTCGCGGACTTCCGCTCGACATAATTCGCGAAGCGAACGACTTTGCGTGCGATGGACTGAAGCCCGACAAGACAATCCTTCTCGACGTAGATCCCGAGACTTCTCGGGCGAGAATGCGCGGACGCGAGGCGTCGACGAACACGACGGCGGATCGCATAGAGCGTGCAGGCGACGATTTCCATTTGCGGCTCAGGAAGGGATTTCATGAAATGGCCGCAGCGGAACCGTCGCGGATCGTGACGGTGGATGCGTCTGGCGACGAGGATGAAGTCTGGGAGAAGGTATGGAAGTCGCTGACGCCTATACTCTGATCTCCCGTGCGATTGACACCGGGCACGCGGCGCATGGATATCTTGTGTGCGGCGACTTGCGCGGACAGTGCGACGAGCTGACCGAGAGGATTCTCCGAAAGCTGTTCCCGAACGAGCTCGCGCAGGTAGAGTCGAGGTGTCATCCCGACATCGCATGGCTCGAGCCCGAGGGAAAGTCGCGGACGATACACGTGAAGTCGATGCGCGAGCGCATTGTGGAGCCCATGTCCGCGACGGCGTTTTCTGGCGGCTGGAAGGTCGGCGTCATAGTCGGCGCGGACAGGATGGAGACCGAGGCCGCGAATTCGTTTCTAAAGACTCTCGAGGAGCCGCCGCCGAAGACGCTGTTTCTTCTTTTGACAGACCAGCCGGATGCGATGCTTCCGACGATCGTCTCGCGTTCGCAGCGCATTGACCTTCCGCTTTCAGAGGGCGTTCTCGACGGCGACGCATTCGACGCGATAGAGGAGGTGTTCTCTTCTCGCGGCGTGGACGGCGTGTTCGAAAAGGCGCAGGCGGGGAAGCGGCTTGCCGAGGTGTTGGCCGAGGTGAAGGACGAGTCCGAGCCGGAGGACGTCGCGCTTGCGCGAAAGGCGTTTTACAAGACGATAATGAAGTTCGTCCGCGGCTGGATGGTGAAGGGCGAACTTCCGCGACAGCAGGCGTTCAAGAATGTCGCGGCAGTAGAAGATGCGTTCCGCCAGAGCGAGAGGTATCTTTCCGACGACGCTGTGCTTGTCAATCTTACCGACCGGCTTGTGTGGCCTGCTTGAAAGGAATTGCGAAATGAAGCTTTCCCTTTCTACGAACTGGTGTAACCGCAGGATTGACGACGGGCGTGAGATTGCCGAGAAGGCGCTCGAGCTCGGTTTCGAGGAACTTGAGCTTGGCTTCCACACGACGATGCAGCAAGTCGCCGGCTTCAAGGCGATGCTCGACAAGATTCCTGTCGGGAGCGTTCATGCATTTTGCCCTGTTCCGCTTTCGGCGCCGCATGGATATCCAGAGCTATACCAGCTCGCGACGCTTGACGAGGAAGGGCGCAAGATGGCCGTTCTTCAGGTGACGAGGAACATTGACTTTGCCGCCGAGATGGGCGCGGACACTGTGGTTCTCCACGCGGGGCGCGTCGCGTTCGACCGAATCTTCGATCGCATTGACTCTGGGAATCTCCGCGATGTTCTCAAGGAGAACAAGGGCGATGTCAAGTCCGCGCCATACGTTAAGCTGCTCGCGCGCGCCTCGAAGCGTCGCGTGAAGCGCGGCGAACGGCTTTTGGACGCATTTATGAAGACGCTCTCCGATCTCGCGCCGCGCCTTGTCGAGAAGGGCGTTACGCTTGCGCTTGAGAATCTTCCGTACTACGAGGGATTTCCCGCTGAGTGGGAGCTTCCAAAGATCGTAAGCGAGTTCAAGGGCGCGCCGATCCGCGGCTGGTTTGACACGGGGCACGATCGTGTGCGCGAGATGCATGGCTGGCGCGGCGAGGTGAAGATTTCCAAGCTTGGCGAATATGCGCGGACATTTTTCGCGGGGATGCATCTCAACGATGTCGTGGATTTCAACGACGACCATTTTGCCCCTGGCGACGGGAAGGTTGACTTTGCCGCGCTCAAGGAGTTTGCGGAAAATGTTCGCCATGTCGTCTTCGAGCCGTCGCAGGAGGTCTCAGAAGAATCCCTCCGCCGCTCCGTCGCCCACATCCGCTCGCTCTGGTGCAAGTGAGCTATGTTTTGTGGCGCGTCTGTGGCGGGGCGTGTTTCGGCTTAGGGCTCGCTAGTTTTGCCGCGGATACGCGTCAAAACTCCGGCGAAAAAGCCGGTGGCGACATCGATTTTGCGGCCTTTTACATTTTGCCAGTGCCGTCGAGCCTCTCGGCAAAATGGCGGCGCGTCAAAATCGGGTCGCTTCCGTCTTTTTCCCCGTCGCGTCGCATGCCGCCAAAACACCCCAGCCGCTTCCGCGCATGGCACCCTCGGCCCGACCTTCCGCTATGGCGCGTTTTTCTTCGTAGCATCTGCGCTCGCCGACATCTGTCGGCTCGCTTACCCTTGTCCGCGGCAAAACCGCCGCAACCCTAGCCGACCCTAACCAGCGACCCTACACGACTCTATCCTACTTGACTCTATTCGACCCTAACCGACTCTAACCGACTAACCAATCCCGAAAACCTCGCAACTTAGTCTGTCTAAAGTCTCATTTCCCTGCCGCAAAAGTTTTTTACGATTTAAGATTAGATTTAAGATTCGTTTGGTAAAATGGTTGTGAACTCGGCGAGATGCACTAAAACGTCTTAGCCGTGTAGAACATGTAGAACGGGTAGATTTATGGAAGGAGTTTGCATTTTAGCCAAGTTGTCGACAGTATAAATGATATAATATCTGAAATATGAAGCTGGGCAGATGTAGAGAAAGCAGCAAGCGCGGACGAAGAAAGGAGAAGTAGATAATGCCGTATGACGATCCAAGTCTGAAGCAATTTGAGAACTACTACCTTTCGCACAAGCCGAGCGAGCGCGAACGCGCCGAGAACTGGGCTATTGCAATCGGCTTGCAGAAAGTTGACGGTCTTACGCCGTCCAAGCATCTTATCTCGGTCGCCAAGAAACACATCGAGGGCAAGATATCGAGCGATAAGGCCGTTCAACTTGTCGATCGGTATTACGAGACGAAATCCGGACACGACGAGCCAGAGGACACGAAGGAGGCAGACCGTGTCTCGGCTCGCATCAACCAGATTATCGAAGAGGACGGATTTTATCTCTCGCCCACGTATTTGACGGGCTTGCATGGACTTATCTTCGAGGGCGTGTTCCCTCATGCCGGCTTTGTCCGCGAAGTCAATCTACGAAAGCGCGAGTGGGTTCTGCGCGGCGACAGCGTGACATATGGACACGCTCCGGTCATCGAGAAGACTCTTGAGTACGACTTCGACAAAGAGAAGGGCTATTGCTACGCACGCAAGAGCAAGAGGGAAATCGTCTGTCACTTCGCGAGGTTTATCGCCGGAATATGGCAGATTCATCCCTTCCGCGAAGGCAATACGCGCACGGTAGCCGTCTTCGCAATAAAGTATCTGCGGTCGATGAGAATCGCCGCGACAAACGAGATATTCGCGGAGAACTCTTGGTATTTCCGCAATGCGCTCGTCAGGGCGAACTATGACAATCCGCTTAAGGGGATCGCCCGTGACTTTGAGCCGCTGGAACGCTTCTTCGGCAACCTCATTCTTGGCGAGCAAAACGAACTGAAAAGCCGGTATCTGCTCGTGGGGCTGACCGAGGAGGGCAAGCGCAAGCTTCGCGAGCTCAGCGAAGGCAAGGTTGGACAGGGCGGGCTGAAAGAGAAGGGTTGTCAGAAAAAGGTTGTCAGAAAAGGGTTGTCAGAAAAAGGTTGTCAGAAAACGTCGGACAAGCTTGTTTCGTTGCTCAAGGATCGTCCTACACTGACTCAGGATGGCATGGCAAGGGCCATTGGCATTTCACGGCAGGCAATCCAGAAGCATCTTGCAAACCTCAAATCCGCTGGTCGCATCCGTCGCGTCGGCCCCGACAAAGGCGGGCATTGGGAAGTCTTGATCTGACTGTCGGACTGTTCCTGTTGAAGCGTTGTCCAACGCCTGTTTCCGCGGCGGGGCGGGCTCGCTAGCTTTGCCTGTGCTGTGCTGGTTTGCTTTCCAGTGTGCGGCTTTGTTTCGGGCAACCGTGCTCGCCCTTTGAGGCGGGCGCCTTGCCCGTCCTTCGACCCACTCGCCGTATACATATACGGCTTCGGGGTAGAGTCCTGTGCAATCCGCCTCGCCTAAAAGGGTTCCGCTCGGCTTCGGCCCGAAACAAAGCCGCGCGTGGC
>JAFYQC010000253.1 GCA_017547265.1 Kiritimatiellia bacterium
AATGCACCATCCTTGCGGAACACAACATACCCCTCGAATGACGGGTCTGCCTCGCCGAGCCAGAAACAACTCCACAATCCAACAAACTTCTCGGCGACTCCATCCGTCCGCGAAAGCATGAGGCAAGGTCGGCTTCCATCTCCACTCCAGCTTCTGTCGGCGATCGGGCATGCAGCACAAGCTTTCGCGCTATCGCAGGCTTTTAGCTCCATCTTGAGAGCGCCACCGTGTGTGACATCGCCAAACGAAATGAGACCCGTCGTGCCCGCAGGAATCTCTACTGGTCTTGATATCTGCAGATTGTTCCAGAACGTTCCTGCTGATGAGGGGCGAAGGACACCATTCGTGTCTCGACATCCGTCCGATATAAGAACATTCGTCCCGGAATGCTCAAAGTAGCAATGTTCTCGGCTTATCCTACGGTATGGGGCGTCCTGAGATTCACTCAATGTCGCGGGTGGGCGGATCACAAAGTCATTGCACTCCCGTTTCCGGCCAAACTTCACCATGCGATTGGCAAAGAAATGGATGAGCCGTCCGCCGATATCGAGGACGATGCTGTCCGTCCTCGCGTTCGCGGGCATTGGAGGCAAGGGATCTACAGCATCAGCATCGAAAAGTTCAATCCTCACCCAAGATCTCTTGTCGCTTTGAATAAGCGAACGCAACTCATCAAATGGGTTCTGCGATTTTGCAAGATTTTCTAGGGCTTCAGCAAGATTGTTTCGCATTCGGATATCAGACGTATTCGCTGAATGATTGCCGAGCAAACTGCCTCGCGTTGTTATGTCGGCAGCATTCGCCGAATGGTCACCTATGCGTACGCTATTGTCAATGGATATTGAGAGATTCGACGCTACATGTCTTGCCTCTTCTGGACGAATAACCAGAATTTCCATTTGACCTTCAAGTGTTTTCTTCCTTCTGTCCGCTTCATATTCCACACGCACTTGCCACGCCTGATGTCCCGGCGTTTGAGCAGGGAACTGTGCGAGCAACGGTCGCATCATATTGGCCTTGCAGATCGTAGGCAGTTTTATGGTCTCGCCGGTAAGCATACTTTGAAACGAAATCTTGACATTGCGAAGACCCGCTCCAGTGCTATTCGGGTTGAACCGCATTCTTACATTCCCCGGTAACCCCTCAAACAGCACGCAAAGGCGATCAAACTCAAATGTTGGGCCGCCACTCTGCCTTGCGGTCATCGCAGCATCGGAAGTCTCTCTGTCGATACGTTCTTCGGCGGCATAGATGCAGTCAGCAGCAAATGACTGTGTTTGCGATTCCGAATGGCGGCACTCTGCCACACGATGAAATTCCGGAGGCTTGAGTTCAGGTCTCTGAAACTCCTGCGAGGGGGTGGCGGTAGGCTCGACGGCGGCGGCAATGGGGGCAACAGGGCCCATCTCCTTCCCGCAACGCATGCAGAATGCACCTTCTGCCGTTTCCCGGCCGCATATCGGACAAGTTACCATTATCGCTACTTAATAATGGGGCCAGTTGTTTGCGATGGATGCTTCGCCGTCTCAATCGCCGGTTCAAGCATCTTTGAAAGGTTTTTGTCCTCGCGCTCCGCCGCCTGACGGTATAATTCCTCGAGCTTGGAAACGAGCCTATCGTTCGTCGATTCCTTGCCGAGTTCGGCAAGAAGCTGTTCAGGCGTCATGCTGGCATTACGTTGCAACCTCATCGCTTCAATGAGCGCAGCTCTGGCATCTGGATCGTCCGTGTCAAGAAGCATTTCTGCAAGTGACATGCCTTTGCGACGTGAAGCATCCGCAGTCTTATCCTTTTGTTTGAGTTCCTGTTTCTTTTCACGTACCTTCAGCCAACTTTCGGAATCCTTCACATCTTGAGTCGTATGAATGTCTTGCGTTTGTACATCGGCCTTGGCATCCTCGACCTTCTTTTCGCGACCATATTCATCAAGTTTCCGACTCGTTGAAAGATCGTGATCCGTCTGTCTGTCCTCTAAATCGAACTTATGCTGAAGTTCCTCAACCTCAAGAAGCCTACGATAAACAAAATCATCATGTTCCCATTGACGCTTGAGCAACATGAACTCGCGTTCGCGGGTTGCAGCACTCACACGGTACTCGTTGTCGAGCATCTCCTTATATTTGCGAAGGTCTAAGGCAGCCTTGCCCGAATCCATCTCCGCCTTGTCTTTGATCTTGCGGAGTGCGGACTCGAGCGCCGCCCTGTACTCCGCCTCGCGGCGCTGCACCTCCGCGTCGCCAAGCTGGGACTCGAGTTTCTCGTACTCGTCGCCGGTGAACTCCGCCGACGACACGCGCACGAGTTCAAGCCCACTCGCCGCAAAGTCCTCCTCGATACGCTTCTCGATCCGCTCCTGAAGGCGTATGCGCCGCTCTGGATCCTTGACAAGGTCTTCAAGGGTCGAAGTTATGCACATCTCGTCAACGACGCCACGGATAAGCGGCTCGATGCGCCCGGATATCTGCGTGAACGTGTACGAGCGCTCACCCTTGAGAACATTCCCGCAGAACGCCCGCGCGGCGTCCTTGTCGCCCTTGAAACACAGGACGAGTTCGCCGTAGAACTCAATCGGTATGTGTTCAGATGTGCGCAGCCCCTCAATGTGGAGAGGAACGATCACCTCGCCCACATCAATGAGGACGACACTACGGGGTGGCGGATTTCCGAACCAATTGATTTTCCTGAGCGTGCTTTCGGGATTGTGTTGCCCAGCCGAAAGTATATCACTCACAGCTCCCGTGTCGAGAAGAATT
>JAFYQC010000254.1 GCA_017547265.1 Kiritimatiellia bacterium
CTGTACGGCGCGCCGAACGAGCGGCGCATGAAGGGAAGGATCCCCGAAACAGCACCACGCCACAGCGACGGATGGGCGGATTCCTCTCGAAGCGCAAGAGGACGTGGTTCAGTGACGCTGTACGCATCCGCGTCTCATTTATCTCCGTGTTTGAGCGCCGCAGGCACCTCAAACACCACGGAAGTTCATCTTCCCGAAAAGCCAGCGGTAGGCAAGATAGCGACGCACACGATCACGGAAGAACACATCCGCAAACGGAAACAGCAACCGAATCGACCAGCTCGGCAGACAGAACGGCAATGACCACGGTCGCTTAAACGGTTTGTCCCTCGCGACATGCTCCCAGAAATGATACTGAAGCACATGCCCTGTGTAGGGAACATTGAAGCATCGTCCAACGCCATTGAGATGCAGCACACAGGCAATCGAAACACGCCCTTTGCCCGCCACTGTCACCTGCGTGTTGATGGGAGCGGGTATCAGTACATTCCACCACGGCGGCAAAAGGCCACAGTCATCGCAGCAAAGAGCGTTGAGAATGTCCTGATCCGCATACGGCGGACATCCACATCGGGCAACAAACGCCTTGCATTTTGCAAGCAGCCCAGATTCACGCCATCGTTTAAGATTTATGATACAAACCCCGCTACACATATAATGCGAGTAGGCATGTTGCGGCAAAACAACGCCGTGCATCTCACACCATTTCTTGAAAACCCAAACGGTACTTGGCAGATCAGTGACACACTGAATCATTTTGGACTCATCCCGCAACGCCCACAGTTCAGCCACATCCCGATACCACAGCGTATCCACATCGGAATAGACGACCCAATCGACATCGGGCAGAAGCTCTCCAAGGTACAAACGCAAGAACGCCATCGGCGAGCCCTTGTAGGTTCCAAAGTCTGTCCGAATGCGCGATACGACATTCTCATCTTCCCCAAACAAATGAAACGCCAGTCGCTCCGGATCGGAACAGCTGGCGATCATACTTGCTTTGGCGACTTCAAGCCCCTTGCGATAACCTCCATCCGCCGCCAGCACGATATGAATCTTAGTTTTCATCCCTGTGGAACAACCCGCTCATCTCACCATCCACTCTTCTTTTCAGCCTTTTTTATGTCACCATCTGTATGCTAAAGTCCACCTATGACCTTTGACTTACTTTCCGACATTCAAGACCTTAAAACCAATCTTTCGCAACCCTGCCACATCAAGACAGTTGCGCGTATCAAACACCAGCGCAGGCTTGCGCATGGAATCGTATATTCGTTTCCAGTCAAGGGTGGGATAATGTTTCCAGTCTGTCATGAGGACAACGGCATCGGCATCCGTCGCTGCTCTATACTCGTCCACTTCATACACATCGTCCTTAAGCTCGGATAATTCCCTTCTGGCGTTATCCAACGCTTTGGGATCTGTCACCGTAATCCTCACATGCTCCTCCGCCAGAAACCGCGCGACCGTTCCTGCCGGTGTCTCCCGCGTATCACCTGTATCTGCCTTGAATGCGAACCCGAACAAGGCGATCTTCTTGTTCGCGAACGTATTAAACATGGCACTGAACAGACGCGAAATGATGCGCTCCTGCTGATGGTCGTTCATCCTGATTACGCCATACCAATACTCCACCGCCGTGTGAAGACCAAATGTCTCGCAAATATGCACCAAGTTCAGCACATCCTTCTTGAAGCAGCTGCCACCGAACCCCGGCCCGGCCTTCAGGAACTTGGCACCGATGCGCCTATCTGCTCCAATGACTCTCGCAACCTCGTCAACATCCGCACCCGTCGCCTCGCAAAGACCGGCGATGGCGTTTATGGAAGAAACCCTCTGCGCAAGAACCGCATTCGCCGCCAACTTGGTCAATTCCGCCGACCACACATTGGTTGTAAGAATCTTCTCCCGCGGAACCCAAGCGGTATAAATATCGACAACCATCTGAACGGCCGGGTGTTCACGTCAACAAAAATGATATCACATTACTGAACAGCGCCCTTGATATCCGTGCTGAAAAAGAGATTCTTTCCGCGCACCTCCTTCACAACATCCACAAGCCCCAGCTCGTAAATCGGCAGACTGTAGTCTTCGGAGTTCCACGCGGCAATCCGCTCCGCATTTATATCAACGACCAAAACCTTGCGGTCAGGATTCATCTTGGCGATCACCGCCATTGTCGGCCCGCCAATATACCCAGCACCAATGCAAACAATATTCTTATTCATTTCATGTCTCCAAACGACAACTAACGACTAACTCGTGCCTGTTCTTTGCGCAAGAGTCATGATTACCTAGACGACTCTTCATGAACACACCATCATATACAAGAAGTGGAAAGATTACCGTTGGATTCGCCGCACAATATGCTTCAAGATCCCGAATAAGATTCTTCCCATATGTCATGGAAGATCCAATCCTTAAACTCACTCCTGCTCATAGCATTACTATGGCATTATCTGCGGAATGACCAGTAACCGAAGCGGGCAACCCATTCCTTGATGGCGCAGGAGTTCCGATAGAGCGCATCGGCAGCAGGAACGAAGTCAGCGAACTCAATGGGCTTCTCTGCCACACAATTCATCTCAAAATCTGTAGGTGCGGGAATCACCTCAAAGCCCACGCGGTCGAACAACATCTTCGCGCGCGACATGTGCCATGCACTCGTAACGAGAAACACCTTCGGTTTTTCGCAGGCGAACTGCGACTTTATAAGCCGAGCCTCCTCCTCCGTGTTTCGCGGTTTTTCGCTGAACCAGATCGCGTCCCTCGAAACGCCAAGCTCCGTCAAAAGCGGAATAGCTGCATACTCGCAGCCACCACCGGTGCAATATACCTTCAACCCTGGAACGCGAGATTTCTTGGCATTGTACAGCCGCGCACTCTGCCATACACGATCAGCGCCGGGGAACAGCTCCGGCGCATGGCACTTCTCATGCGCCCCCACACCGCCGCCCAAAACGATGATCACATCAGCATCCGGCAATCCCTCCATCGCGCCATGCATCATGCCATTACGC
>JAFYQC010000255.1 GCA_017547265.1 Kiritimatiellia bacterium
ACTACGGGAGCGGTCTGGACATCGACCAGAAGCGCTTCCTGAAGCGCAAGACATTCTTCGGCAACGAGATTGTGCCCACGACGCGCCGCCTCTGCCTGATGAACATGTATCTTCACAACATCGGCGAATTGGACGGCGAGCCTTCGGTTTCACTCGACGATTCACTCATTGCCGATACGGGTGCGCGTTTCGACTACGTGATCACGAATCCGCCGTTCGGCAAGAAGACGGCCCAGACCGTCACCAACGACGATGGCGAGGAGGAGAAGGAGCGGGCAATCTACAATCGCCAGGATTTCTGGACGACGACGAGCAACACGCAGCTCAACTTCGTCCAGCACATTCATACGATCCTGAAGACGACCGGTCACGCGGCGGTCGTTTTGCCGGACAACGTTCTATTCGAGGGCGGCGCGGGAGAGACGATCCGCCGCAAACTCATGGAGACGATGGAGCTGCATACTATCCTGCGGCTTCCGACCGGCATCTTCTACGCGCAGGGCGTGAAGGCGAACGTGCTGTTCTTTGATGCTCGTCCCGCAGCCAAGACGGCGCAGACACGCGAGGTATGGGTCTATGACTACCGCACGAACATCCACCACACGCTCAAGCAGAATCCGCTCAAGGTGAGCGACCTCAAGGATTTCATCGATTGCTACAATCCACAGGATCGGCACAAGCGCAAAGAGATTTGGAGCGAATCGAATCCAGAAGGCCGCTGGCGCAAGTTCACCTACGAGGAGATTCTCGCACGTCCCAAGACGAACCTCGACTTCAAGTGGCTCAAGGACGACGCCATCACGCCTGACGACTACACCCTCGCCGAAGTGATGGGCGAACTGGCCGAGACCGGCAAGACGTACGCCACCGCGCTCAAAGAACTTCAGTCGCTTGTGGAAGGAATTGCGGAATAAAATGGAAGGTTGTCGCCAATGAATGAAATGCGTAAATACGACGATGCCGTCCAGATCATCAAGGCGGCGATTCTACAAAGCCAGTACGATGCCGCCAGTTCGGTGAACGAAAAGCAGCTGATGCTTTATTACGGAATTGGGAAATACATATCCGCAAATTCGCGTAAGGGTTTCTGGGGCAAGGGCGCAATTGACACGATAAGCGAACGCTTGCAGAACGAACTGCCAGGGTTGCGCGGCTTTTCGGCGCGAAGTCTGCGCAAAATGCGCATGTTTTACGAAGAATGGTCAGCGCTTGACATTTCAGCCAATTTGGAAGAGCGGCATCTTTTGGCCGCCGCAACGGCCAAAAGTACCGATGGTGATTCTAATTTGGCCGTTGCAACGGCAAAATTGCCGAATGAATCATTTTGGCAGTTGCAACTGCCAAAATCTACAGAGTTTCCTTTAGAGGAGTTCCTGAAAATAGGATTTACGCAACATATCTCCTTGCTTACAAAAGCAAAAACATTGCCCGAGCGTCTTTTCTACATAAAGCGTTGCGCAGAACAGGATTACTCCGTCGAAGAGCTTGAGGCGAGCATTGTTCGCGACGACTACCATCATCAGGGAAGCCTGCCCAACAACTTCCCCAAAACCCTTTCCGCCGCCAGTCAGGCGCTTCGCGCCATTGGCGCGTTCAAGGACGAGTATCTCCTTGATTTCATCAACGTCGAGGAACTCGGCGCGCGCGACGGACAGGACGTTGATGAGCGTGTCGTGGAGAATGCCATCGTCCACAACGTCCGGAATTTCATTCTCGCCTTCGGCAAGGATTTCACGTTCGTCCGCAACCAATACCATCTTGATGCGTTCGGCGAGGATCAGTACATCGACTTGCTCTTTTTCAACCGCGAGCTGAACTGCCTGGTGGCGGTAGAACTCAAGAAAGGGAAGTTCAAGACGTCGTATCTCGGACAGTTGCAGGGATATCTGAGCGTCTTGGACGGCTTTGAGCGCAAGCCCCATGAGAATCCGGCCATCGGACTGATCCTTTGCAAGGACATGAACAAGTCCTTTGTTGACTATGTCATACAGGACTACTCCAAGCCCATGGGAGTGGCGACATACAAGACGGCGGAAGACATGCCCGAGAAACTTCGCAAGGCATTGCCGGATGTCGAAGATTTGCGGCGGCTTCTTGACGGTGATGGAACGGAGGCGGCGAAATGACGGCTGCCCAGAGACTCCGGCAGAAACTGCTTGACCTCGCCATTCGCGGCAAGCTCGTTCCGCAGGATGCGAATGACGAGCCCGCAGAGGTGTTGTTTGCCAAGATTCGAGAAGAGAAGGAGAAACTCGTCAAGGCGAAGAAGATCAAGAAAGAGAAGCCACTTCCTCCAATAACTGACGAAGAGAAAACCTTTGATCTGCCGAAAGGTTGGACTTGGTGCAGATTTGGAGAGATTTGTTCTAAGGTTGGAGCTGGATCAACGCCTAAAGGAGGGCGCAGCGTTTATGTTGATCACGGCATCAAATTCATTCGTGAGCAAAATGTACTCAATGACGGTCTTTGTTATGATGGCATGGCGTTCATTGATGAAAATATCAATAACCACATGGCCG
>JAFYQC010000256.1 GCA_017547265.1 Kiritimatiellia bacterium
AGGTAGATGTAGAGCTGTTTCGCGGAAAGCTGCGCCTGTATGCCCTCGTCCGCCGCACCCTTCGACGCGAACGCCTCGGCGTTGAAATGCTGGTGGTTACGCATCGCCGACGGCAGCGGAATCAGCATCGCCGCCTTGCCGCAGGCCGCAAGCTCGAAGCACGTCGACGCGCCGGCGCGTGCAATGACGATGTCGGCCGAGGCAAACGCGTTCGCCATCTCGCGCTCAAACGCCTGGACGCGCGACTCAAGCGCCACGCTCGTGTACGTAGCGATAACCGCCCCCTCGTCTGCGACACCGGTCTGGTGGATGACGTAGAGCGGACGCACTTCCCTTCCGGACGCCGCGCGGCGGTCGATTTCGCTCTTCATCATCGCAAGCGCCTCGCTCGCGATGCAGTTGACCATGTGCGCGCCCTGAGAGCCGCCCGTCACGAACACGACGAAAGAGTCCTTGGGGATAAAGTCGAAGCGCGTTCCAGACGCGATGTCGGCGCGGACGGGAAGCCCAGTCTTCTCCGTGTCGCAACTGGGCATGTGCTTGGCCGTCACATCGAAACTTATCGCCACCTTCTTCGCAAAGCGGGAGAGAAATTCCACGGCTCGCCCTGGGACCGTGTTCGCCTCGTGGAGAACGACCGGGACGCCGCAGCCTTTCGCCGCGAGGACGGGCGGAAGCGACGAATAGCTCCCCATAGCGAGCAGGACATCTGGCTTTGCTCGGCGCATTTCCTTGCGGCAGCGAAGTATCGAGCGAAGTATCGAAAAGACGTTGCGGGCGGAAAGCTGCTTCGCGCCGGTCGAGAAGACAGGACCATGCCAGAAGCGCATTACGCTCGACTCGATGTCGCGCCCCGAATCCCATACTGTCACGTCATGACCGCGATTCTTGAGCTCTTCCGCAACTGCGAGCCCAGGAAACGCATGTCCACCGGTTCCGCCACAGGCGACGACTATCTTCATTAACTGCTTGCTCCTTTATTTCTTTAAGAATCACTATGGTGTCACGACTGAATATATCGTATTTGTATTTGTCCACAAAACGACACTATCAGATGTGGGCACCCCGTTAGTAACTGTATAGCAGCCATCAGAATCAACTACATGCCAACTCTTCCCGGCGCCTATATCGCAGTACTCATAATTGGCGCAGACCGATAGAAAGCCGTTTGTAATCTCGTAGATGATATAAGCGGCATTTCCTCCGTTCCCAGGATGTCTCCATCGCGACCAATAACACTCTGACTCTCGATTTGTAAATGCGCCGAACTGAAGAATCACCGGCGTGACACCCTTGACATTCTCATCCGCGGGCAAAATCTTCCGTACTTGCGACAAATTCCGCTCGTATACTTCAAGAAGCGACCCATCTACATTGTCCTTCCCGTATAGACATAGACAAAGATTGGTTGCCCCGTTCGGTGACACAGCTTCCCGGAATGCATATCCACCCTCCCATGTTTCAAGCATGTTTGTAGAAGCGATTGCGGCGACGGTCTCTACAAACGAAATGTCATCCGCAAAACAAACACCGCCTGACAGCATGAGTGTCAGCATGGCAATTCTTACTGTTTGGAATAATCCTTCTCTATTCATCAAGCCGCTCCATTACACTAGCCACGTAATTAGTCGCAGAGTTCTGTATGCACCACGCACCTGGTCTTGTTGGTGTCCTATTCCGCCAATATATAACCCATCTTGACGCGCCGTTGTAACGTTGAATCGCACACGCGTCAACAGGAGTCCTGTCCGTTCCCTCCCTGAATTCCACTCCCCCTATTATGAACGTCTGCTCGGCAAGTGGCATGGTCGGCTCCTCCAGCTGCTGCTGGGCGACCTGTCGATTCATCCATTGAGTAGCGGCCGGGATGCAGACATTGTAGACGAGGCTAGTCCCCTGGTTCACATTTGTTCGCCAATTCCAAAGCGTTTCTTTATTCACTGGTGGGTCAAGCATAAATATTCCCCAACCGTTCGGTGCTCCGAAATTTGGACATGCTCGATAGTTTCCCCAAGACGTCCCCAAAACGCCAACCTCATTGAATTGACAATAATTACGTCCGTTCTGCCGTCCTGACTCATGTCTTGCAATTGCTTTCAAATACCACAGACTGTCTCCAATAGCAGCTTCAACATCTGCATCAGCAGGATTTTGCCCTCTTATGTGAAAAATGTTTGTATACGCAAAATCGCCATAAGTTCCATTAAGCTGCGCTCGTCCTCCGCGAAAATCGGACCCGACATCATTTGCTATCTGCCAAACATTGCTGGCGGCCATAGTGTGCTGCAGTAAATTTGACGGATAATAGGTCGTCTGAGATGCAGGAGCCCTCAGATATTCGATTTTCAGTTGCATGTCAACATTGCCAACAAGTCCAGTCGGATACAACCTAGCAGAGAACTCAGGCATGAGTGGCTGCGATGAAATATAAACGAATTCATCCTTTGACAGGGCAATGGAATTAGTCATTGCAACTTGTTCAACAACAAACATCTTCGCCTTCTTTCCTTCCGCTGTAAAGACATCATCCGCATTAATAACACCAAAAAGAGCATTGGTCTCGTCAAATCGCACATAATCAGCCGAGATGGCTTCAAGTGTGTAATCGAAATCTGGCGAAGATGTGCGGCTTGTCCCAGCATGTGCCAACTGTATTTCATAAAGCCATCCTCTGGCTATAAGGAATTTGTTGGTTTCACATTCACCATACTGTTGATTCACACGCGTATATCTGCGAGGCGCATTCCCGATTCCTGAACCGTCCACTGGCAATAACCGAAGTGAATATTTCTCCGAATGGCTGGAGCTGTGGTCGCCGAAGTAGAACGAAACAGGAACTCGGCTATCTGGCTTCCCTTCGTCGGTCGCGTCGTTCGGGTCACTGTTCTGAGCAACTTCCGCACCGTCGTTCACTCCATCTCTGTCAGTGTCACTTCCATCTGCGAGACCGTCGCCATCCGCATCAAGAGCACTTGGGTTCGTATTCCACGCACACTCCTCAGCGTTCGTCAGCCCGTCTTCGTCGGCATCATAGTCAGCGTCGTCGTCAGCTCGCGATGTCTGGCTGTTATGGACTTTCGGGTCGAACCCATAGCGAACTTCCCATCCATCGTCCATGCCATCGCCATCAGTATCGGGCTGGAAAGGATTTGTGCCCCGACTGGACTCCTGTTGATTCGTAAGCCCATCAAGATCAGGGTCTGCATCGGCGTTCGTTCGCGGGTTGCCGTCTGCCGCATTGTGCATGAGCGGGTTCATACCATGCGCGACCTCCCATCCATCGCGCAGCAAATCGCCGTCAGTGTCGGGATTCAGCGGGTTAGTCCCCGTTCCAAAAGTGTAGGTGATGGTCATCCCGTTCGTCACGCTTCCATAATCACAATCGCCAACAAGAAAGTCTGGGGTTCCGTTGAAGCCATGTGCGCCAACAATACCAGTCGAGCCGTCAATCCGCCCCTCAAGTGTATTGTACCGCACAAACACCTTGTCCGGCTCCGCTTCCGAAACCGCCAGTTGGAATGTTGATCGCTCCAATGTCAGACTATAATAATCATATAGATGCATCATGTCCCGCCATTCCACGACAAACCAACGGCCCTGCGTACCATTGACAATGCCTGCGCGAATCTGATACCCCATCGGCATGAAATCGCCGCAGTATGCGGCAACAGCCGCACGACTCGTTCCGTAGAGAGTGCTTGGTGCGGCAAGCGCATAATAGTGTTCTGATGTCCCCGATGCCCCTTCGTCAAAAAATGCGACAATCCCCGAAAAATGAACATCTGCTCGATTTGAGCGGTGGTCTGCAAGTTCAACGAAGAACGGAATGTCCACAGTGACGGAAGCTTGGCACGGCTGGTACAACGAAACGGAGGTCAGAACATTCGTAAGCGAGGAGAGGTTGAATTCTGGCAGAGAATCGCCATACGACACCCGCGCCGCCTCGATTCCATCTGGAAAACCATCTCCATCTGTATCGGCGCGGCGCGGGTTTGTCCCGATGGATCGCTCGATGTCGTTAGCGATGCCATCTTCATCATAGTCCCCGAGTTCAGACGCGATGCCATCTTCTCCCTCCATTTTGACGAAGAGCGCAGACGGCATTTCACCACCCGGCAGCCGTGATGCCTCAATCTCGACAACCAAATTTGTCTCCCCTGGAAGCGCCTCCGCCCAGCCAGGGATAACCCACGATTCATTGTCTGACAGATTGGTACACACATAGAACTCAAGGAACGGAGGCGCGGAAAACGCACCTGCTTTCCATGCGGCGCCAATCAACACCGAATTGGACTGGCACTCTATGCCCGTGAACCAGAGGTTTGTCTCGGATACACCATTTCGTAAATGTACATCTTCCCTCTGCGCCTCTGCGCCTCTGCGCGAAACTTCCCACGTTTCACCCGTGCGGTCAAGACCATTGGTGTTCTTAGTAGCTCCTGCACGGACAAAACCAAGCACAATCACCACAAGAACGGCAATCTCACAGATTGGGCGGCGGAGGACGGACAGGAATCTGCGAATTGGAATGAAATCATATTCAAATGCGAGCACCGCAAGCCACGTCGCAAACAGGATTGCAGCGACCGTAAAAATCAAATATGCGCCATGTAAGCCAAACAGGGTTACAGCCGCCATCACCAATCCCTTTCATTGGGTGGCAAAGGTGCCTTTCTCATGCGCGCTTTCTTCTCCGCCTCGTGTTCGTCACT
>JAFYQC010000257.1 GCA_017547265.1 Kiritimatiellia bacterium
AGTGGGGTGTTTGCAATCCGACGCGTACGCGCCTGAACATCGTTGCCAATGGCGGCCCGGATGGAGGAACGCTCTCGGTAACGAGCGCAAACATTGGCAAGTTGAGCCGTATTTCCGGTCCCGATCTTCCACTTGCTTCTGTGGCAGTTCCCGCAGAGACGCAAGTTTCCTACTCCATCGTCTACGAGGGGGCAACGGCGAGCACGACGGCTGATGATATTGTGGTGACTGCGACAATCACAGATTGCGACACCAGCGACACTTTGACGAATGAATGCGCTATGACATCAATTCGGCTTGAACTTTCGCCAGTATGGGAAGCGCCAGAGAATCCCTGCACCAACCGCCATGTCTACGGTGTGGGGGAGCGTGTTAAGTGCAGGCATGTCCCGCAGGCATCAAGCTTGTCATGGGATATTGTCGGACTTGAATACAACAACAGTTTGCTCTCAGGCGATGACTGTGATTGCATATTGGAATTTTCTTATATTGCGGCCGAAGTTCCGAATCTTCGGGCATCTTGGAATGGTGTAGAGTATAGGCCGGAACTTGCTTTGATAGAGCCAACGGATATAGAGTGCCGATATGCCGAGTGGGATGGATTTCATGGCGCGATTGGTGTTGCGGGTGGCTTTGGCATGAATCTTGATCTTTATGTTCTTCCCATGACAGTTTCTTTTCAGGGAATTGACATGGTGGAGGAGCCGTGTAATGAGGTTGTCCCGCCTACAGGATATTATGCCAGCACGAATTTCAATGGAGAGCTTTCCCACACGTTGGATGCTCAAGCTGGGTGGTGGAATCATGTCAAGCAGGGTAACCGATGGACGCTTGATAACGCTTTTGCAAATGTAAGATATCCGCCGTGGTCAGATGGAATAATGCACTGGAAGATTCCTGTGGCATGGTATCAACGATTTGCGGGCGAGCAGTATTCCTGGCCTCGGAACAGTCTCGAGGCAGTGCGTCGTCGAATGGCCGGGTCCGAATTGTATTTGCAGATTTTTACTATGACCGAGAACGGCACTGTCTCTGTCGGCAAGTTTGAGCATATAATTTCAAGAACAACAAATGATGTGATTCGTCTTGACGGAGTTATTGTCAATCATTAAAGGAGCGCCGATATGAAACGAGTGACGATTCTGACAATTATAGGCATTGCAATTATGGTTGCCATTGCCATGTTTGTTTGGCGGCATCCGCAAACTCAAAATGTATATCGCGCTGAATGCCTGTTTGCATATTGGCATAAGCCAGTGTCAACTAATGAGGTTGGAGAAGTGTTACAGCCAGATTACTGGTCTGGGCCAGGAATGGAAAGCATGGTTCGTGGGTTGCTGGAAATGTGTAACGATGATTTTGTCGTTGGAGTTGCTGAAGCTTACCGCAGGGCGCATCCAATGACGCGTTTTGCGACACCAGACCTTACGAACATTGCAGCATCGGCTTCGCTTGCCATTGTTGGTCGCCCAATCCCTGTCCTGCGTCTTTCAATGTTCGCGCCATCTGCTGAGCTTGCGACTGGAATGCTGGATGCTTACATTTCTTCTCTTCAAGCGATGGATGTGGCTTCTCGTGAGGGGCACATGTCAAAGGCGACGCAGCAGGTATTTGGCTCGCTTGAAAAACTGCGTACGCAATCAAACGAATTGGCGGACCGCATTGCTTCTTTGCGGGAGCGGGGAGAGATTGTGCCTGACGCTATGTTATCTGAGAAGTGTGGCATTGATAGTCAGGTCAAAGGACTTGAGGACGAGATACACAAGATGCTCGCCCCCAGCGACAGGGGTTTCTGCCATATTCAACTTTTGCGTAGATATGATGCAGTGCGGACGGGAAAATAATGTTGAGTTTCGAAAGGCTATTCATCATGGTAATGAAGTTGACAGCGGCGACTGTCGCTGCAATGATTGGCTTTGCTGCGAGTGCATATACGAATATGCAGCAGCTGGTCAATGTAAGGATTACGCCGGAAGTGCTGGCGCAGATGCCAACTAATGACTTCTCGTCGCCGCAGATGACGGTTTTATGCTTTGAACGCGCGATGCGGTCTGGAGATTGCACGAATCTCTTCAACTGTTGCTCGCTCGAATACAACCTTCGGAATCTTGGTATAACAAATGTCTCGCAGATTTCTGCGACAAAGATTGCCGAAGCGCAAAACTTCGTGACGAATCTTCAGGACTGCATTAATGTGAAGGTCTTGGAAGAGAGTCTTTCGCCGAGCAACGTGGTGATAAAAGTCAAGGTACATGAATCGCGGCAGGGGAATATGATTGAGTCGGGGGATCGGTTTGATGTTCGCTGTTTTGACGGGCAATGGAAGATATATGGCTGGGATGACATATTGGAGAAAGGGTGGTGAAGAGCTTCAACAGGGTCTGTAGAAGTTATGGAGGAAGCAAGATGAATGGTGTGCTTAAAACGATGGTCGGCTTGCTGGCTGCATGTCTTTTGCAGGTGGCATTTGCAACAACCGTTGAAGAGGCGCGAGCTTAGGCGCAGGCCTCACTATCAGACGCCTCGGTTCAGCCGCAGGGTTGCGGCGAGACGGCAAGGCGCTCGGCGAGGGTGGTGCGGCGCTCGCGCACGACGTTCGTGTCGATTGCGCGGTTTACTGCGTAGGGAACGCCGATGAGAAGGACGAGCTTCTTGCCGCGCGTGATTGCGGTGTAGAGGAGATTCCTCTGAAGCATCACGTAGTGCTGCGTGTGGATTAGGACGATTACGGCCGGGTATTCCGAGCCCTGCGACTTGTGTATCGTCGTCGCGTAGGCGAGCACGAGTTCGTCTAGATCTCCAGCGTCGTACTTTACGGGCCGTCCGTCGAACGTGACGACAAGCGAGCGGTCCGTCGGTTCAACCGCCTTTATGAACCCGACGTCGCCGTTGTATACGTCCTTGTCGTAGTTGTTCCTGAGCTGCATCACGCGGTCGCCGACGCGGAACGTCGTCCCGCCGCGGATCAAGGCCGCGCCTGAGGGATTGAGCGCTTTCTGCAACTCGAAGTTGAGACTCTCGGTGCCGAGAAGATTGCGGCGCATAGGCGTAAGCACCTGGACGTCCTCGAGAGGATCTAGCCCGAACTTGCGAGGGATGCGCTGGGTCATGAACTCGATTGCGCGCTTAAGGCACTGCTCCGGGTCTTCGCACCGGACGAAATAGAAGTCGGTGTCGCCGCTTCTTATCTCCAGCGGC
>JAFYQC010000258.1 GCA_017547265.1 Kiritimatiellia bacterium
AATGGATGCCTACAATGTCACTGACGAGCTTCTGAAGCGCCTCGAGAAGAACCCCTACGGCTTCATCGTCGTCAACTACGCGAACTGCGACATGGTTGGCCACACGGGCGACGAGAAGGCCGCGACGAAGGCGGTCGAGGTGACCGACGAGTGCATCGGGAAGATTCTCCCGCGGCTTCTCGAGCTCGACGCACACGTCCTCATTTTCGCCGACCATGGCAACGCCGAGCAGATGGTCGACTACAAGTCGGGCTTAACGAAGACTTCGCACACGCTGAACCTCGTCGACTGCTTCTATGTCGCGAACGACGCTGCTGGCGTGCGCCTCACCCCGCTTGCGAAGCTCTCGGCTGTCGCGCCGACTGCGCTCCAGATGCTTGGGCTGCCGGTCCCGTCCGAAATGACCACGCCGTCGCTTCTCGCTGGCAAGGAGCCCTGGAGCAAAACCGCTCTCAACGTCTGATATGGCGGTAGACAGGATAGAAAGGGTAGACAGTCTCCTCAAGCGGGTCATCGCCGAGGCGATGTTCTCCGTCATGCAGGGCGACACGGTCGCTCCCGGGCTCATCACCGTGACGGACGTCCACTGCGGGAAGGATCTCCGCGATGCGACCGTCAAGGTGTCGGTGTTCGGCGACGATGCGCTCAAGGAGACTGCGCTCCAGCACCTTAAGCACAATGCGCGGCGCTTCCAGCAGATCATCAACCGGGAAGTGCGGCTGAAGTTCACGCCGCGCCTTCTCTTCCAGCTCGACCGCTCGCTTGAAAAGGGCGACGAGGTGCTGGCGATCCTGGACAAGCTCGGAAATGGCTAACCTGACACAGCTCAGGATGCTCGAGGAACTCGACGGGCTTCTTCTTGTCGATAAGCCTGCGGGCATCGCGTTCTCGTCTGTCGTGAAGACGGTAAAGCGCAAGTTCAATCTCGTGAAGGTCGGTCACGGCGGCTCCCTGGATGCGATGGCGTCTGGGCTTTTCGTCGTTCTCCTCGGCGGCGCGAACAAGTTTGTCGGCGACATAATGGGTGCAGACCGTTCGTACACTGGAACGATGAAGTTTGGCGAGACGACCGACACGGGCGACCGCTATGGCAGGCCGATCCCTCTTCCTGAACGCGTGATGAAGCCGGAAGAGGCGAAGGGCGATCTCTTCCAGACGGAGCCGCGCTTCTGCGCCGTTCGCCGCGAGGGCTCGGCGCAGTACGACATCGCCGATACGGGCGAGCATACGCAGTTCCTCGCGCACGTCTACCGCTTTGAAGTTGGCGAGAAGGACGCGTCGTCGGGTGAGTCCGCCTTTTCGCTCGTCGCCTCGAAGGGAGTGATAGTCCGCGCTCTCGCGCAGGATCTTGGGGCAACGCTTATGTCGCTGCGGCGCACGAAGATCGGCAAGCTTTCCATTGACGACGCGATTCCGTTTGACAAGCTTCTTGAAACAGACATCGGAAACCTTCCGTCATGCGTAGTGCCGATTTCCAGAGCGTTGCGGTAGGCTTTTTCGATGGCGTCCACCTAGGACACCAGGCCATCCTGAAGGGCGCTGATGCGGCGCTTACTTTCCGCAACCACCCGCTGGCCGTTCTTTCGCCCGAGAGGGCGCCGCGTCTTTTGATGGATGTCGATGAGCGCCTTGCCGCGATTCGTGCATGTGGCTTGAAGGAAGTCGTCGCGCTCGACTTTACGCCAGAGTTTGCTCGTCTTTCGCCCGAGGAGTTTCTTGCGATGGCGAGGATTTCAAAGGAGACGAAAATTCGTTGCGGCGCGAACTGGCGTTTTGGTCGCGGCGGAACTGCCGACGCGTCTTGGCTTCGCGAGCATGACTATTCGGTCGAGGTCGTTCCCGCCGTGGAGTACCGCGGTGAATCCGTTTCTTCGACGCGCATCCGCGCCGCGCTTGAGCGAGGCGAAGTTGAGGACGCATGTGCGATGCTTGGGCGTCCGTTCGAGGTGCGTGGCGAGGTCTTTGCGGGGAAGGGCGAGGGCTCGCGTCTTGGCTATCCGACGATGAATGTCAAGCCGGGTTCGCTCAACATTCGGCTTCCGCTCGGTGTCTATGCGGCCGAGGTGGGCGGAGTGCGCGCAGTTGCAAATTATGGGCGTGCGCCTACTTTTGGCGAACGCGCGTGGGAAGAGCCAGTCGTGGAGGTTCATTTTCTGCGGCAGGCACCTGACGCGCAGAACGGTTTTGCGGAAGTGAAGCTTCTTCGCTTCCTGCGCGCAGAGCAGAAGTTTGATTCTCCCGATGCGCTAAAGACGCAGATCGCGCGAGACTGCGCCGCCGCATTGGCGTGACGTTGCTACGGCGGTGTGCTGTAGTTACCTCGTGCTGGTTTGCCTTCCAGTGTGCGGTCACGGTCGGGGCAACCGTGCTCCCTGTGCAGGGTGGGCGATTTGTGCGTCCTTCGCCCCGCTCGCCGTATACATATACGGCTTCGGGGGCGAGTCCTGCACAACTCGCCTCGCCCTGCTTCGGTCCGCTCGGCAAGGCCCCGACCGTGACCGCGCGTGGCACCCTCGGGAGCTGGGGCAAGGCGCCGCATACTCGTCTCTCGCTTCGGGGAAAAGCTCGACTCCTCCCGCGCGCTGCATCCACCATTCGCGTCACGATGCTTCGTCGGCGGGATACCGCCTCCTCGCCTCGTTCGCGCCTGGTGTCGCATCACGCGAACCGGAGTCTCGCCGTTCCCCTGCGCTCCCTCCTCTCATGCGTCGCCTTGACCCGACCTTCCTCTAAGGCGCGTTTTTCTTCGTAGTATCTGCGCTCGCCGATGTTCCATCGACTCGCTTAGTTTCTTTGTCG
>JAFYQC010000259.1 GCA_017547265.1 Kiritimatiellia bacterium
GCCGGCTTCTTCGTGACGGCCTTCGCCTTGCGCTCGGCGCGGGCGGCCTTCTCGGCCTCGTCGCGGGTCTTGCGCTCCTGCTCGCGCTTGCGGTTCTCCTCAGCGGCCTTGGCGCCGTACTCGTCGTTGGCATCCTTGATGACCTTGACGAGGCCGTTGAGAACGAGCTCGACGCCCCTGACGGAATCGTCGTTGCCCGGGATCACGTAGTCGATCGGCTCGGGGTCGGCGTTCGTGTCGACGATGGCGACGACGGGGATGTGGAGACGGACGGCTTCCTTGACGGCGTTCGCCTCGCGGACGACGTCAACGATGACGACTGCGCCTGGGAGCTCGGCCATTTCAGCGACGCCGGTGAGGTTCTTCTCGAGCTTGTTGAGCTCGCGGCGGAGCATCGAGGCCTCCTGCTTGTGCTCGGAGAGCTCGCCGCCGTTGGCCTTCGCGGTCGCCTGGAGCTGGCGCATGCGGCGGACGGACGAACGGAGAGTCTTCGCGTTCGTGAGCGTGCCGCCGAGCCAACGCTCGGTCATGTAGAACTGCTCGACGGACTCGGCCGCGCCCTTGACGAGCTCGGAGACCTGCTTCTTCGTGGCGACGAAGAGGATCTTCTTGCCAGCGAGGACCGTGTCCTTGAGGAACTGCGCGGCCTCGTCGAGAAGAGCGACGGACTGCGTGAGGTCGATGATGTGGATACCGTTGCGCTTGTCGAAGATGTAACCTTTCATCTTCGGGTTCCAGCGCTTCGTCTGATGGCCGAAGTGAAGACCGGCATCAAACATGTCCTTGAGCGAGATGCCCGTAAGGGCAGACGTAGGCATTTCCATTTTGTTTTCTCCTTGAATCTTTTGTTCAGATTAATCCGCTTTGGTCGAGGATGGACTACCCCGACTCATTCGCTTCATCCCGCCCACCATGGGCAGAATGGCGGGAAGTATACCAAAAACGGCGCGCGGGCGCAAGGGGGCTACGCCACGGAACCGGTGGAAACGAGGAGAAGAACGGTGGAGACGCGCTCGAGCGGAAGGCCTGCGAGCGACGCGACGGCCGCGAGATAGGCCGACATCTGGCCTGCGTAGGCCTCGCGCATTCTCGCGGCGAACTCTTCCTTCGTCTCGCCGCGGCGAGGCATATTCGTCTTGAAGTCGTAGACGGTCGCGCGGCGCGCGGCACCTTCGCCGCGGAACACTACGCGGTCGAACTGGCCGGACTCCCACTCCGCGCCGACGAGCCGCTCGTAACTATGCTCGCGCCACAGCGCCGCAGCGTCGTCGCCCTTCACGAACGCGTCCGTCCAGCCGTTCGCGAGGATCTGCCGCTCGAGGTCGTCCTTCGGCGCCGAGGGGTCGATCCACTCTATCGCCTCCAGCTGCGCGTGGACATCCGTTCCCCTCTGACGCGCTGCCTGGCGCGCGGAGCCGTCGGTGAAAAGTTCGCCCGCCGACATCCCAGAGCGGAACGCGAGCGACGGAAGACGGCGGCGAACGCTCTCGCGCTTGCCGCGCGCGAATTCCCGAATATCCCCCGAACAAAGTGAGCCGCGCAAGCGGTCGCTAGAGGGGTGCACATCTGCCGCGGCGGAACGCTTTGCGGGGCCCGCGACGAACTTCTCGTACCACTTGGGATCGCCAACTGGATCTGGCAGCGCCTCGCGCACGAAATCGGAAATGTAAATCGACGAACCGCTTTTCGCGGGCGGGCGGCAGACGATCGTCATCGCGTTCTTCGCCCGCGTCATCGCAACATAGTAGGTGCAAAGCGCCTCTTCCTCGACGCGCTCCTGTCGCGCCGCACGCGCATCCGAAAGCCCCGGCAAAATCTTAGACACCTTCGTTCCGGGGTCGGGAAGAACCCAGTCGTCCGCGACAAGCGCACCGTCCGACGACGCGTTCAACGCATCGGGCTCGTAGAGCGGAAGAACGACATAGTCGAAGCCGAGACCTTTGGAGCGGTGAATCGTCATTATCTTGATCTTGCCCGGCTCGGCGAGATTGCGCTTCTTCTTCGCCGCGAGGAATTCCGCGAAGTCGGAAAGACGCGTTCCTGGTTCAAGCCCAAGCTCGAACTCGGCCGCCGCGCGCAGCATGTCGGTAAAACGCGCTTCGGTAAATTCGCTCCACGCCTCGGCGGGATTTTCGGGGAGGCGCGCGCGCAAGTCGCGGAAAGTACGCACAAGCCCCTTCGCAGTAAACGACTGCGCGGCGAACTGCGAAACCTCGGCGGCGAGCGGAACGCCGTCAGGATAAAGAGCCGCCGCGAGAGGCGTAGAGCAAAAATGGTTATACGCCTGCTGGTAGCCAGGATGATCGGCGAGCTTCACGAGATCGACGAAGCCCTGCAGGGCGGGCGTATCGAGAATCGCGCTTTCACCTTCCCACACGACGCCGCCCATTCCCTTGAGCTTCAGATACGCGGCGATCTTCTCGCCTGTCGCGTTGCTCCTTACGAGAACTGCGGCGGCAATCGACCGCTTCACTGGATCGACGGCTGCAAGGGCGTTGAACACTGGCTCCAAGTAGTCGTCAAACTTCGGACTTGCCGCGACAACCGCCTGGACGAACCCAGGCATCTTCGGCTTTGCCGAGACATGCTCGTCCGCTTCCCAGCCAGGGAACTCGCCGCGCAACCGCCCGCGCACGAAGACGCGGTTCACCGCCTCAACGACGGCAGGCGACGAGCGGTGGGTCTCGTTGAGTTTTCTCTTGTCGTAAGCTTCTTCGTCCGCCGCTTCACGGCTGAATATCCCAACATCACCGTTGCGCCAGCCATAGATCGCCTGCTTCCTGTCACCAACGATAAAGACCGACTTCTCGCCGTCCGAAGTCTTCGCCTCTTCGACGAGCGGCGAGAGCGCGGCCCACTGTTCGCGGCTCGTGTCTTGAAATTCATCAAGCGCCCATGCGCGGATCTTCGCGTCGAGGCGGTATTCGAGTGCGAGGCGAACATCGTCTGGCAGAGACGCGACAAGGCGCGGTACGTCGTCGAAGACGAGAAGCCCCTTCCCGCGCACCTTGGCGTCGTAGTCCTTCTCGTATTCCGATATAAGGCGGTAGACACCGCGGGCAAACTCAAGCCGACGGCGCACGACAAAACCGCAGACGCCAATGATTGCAGCGCGCACGGCTCTCGCCTGAGCACCGCCGAAGGAATACGCCTTTCGGTTGAACGACACGTCGATTGTCGCGCCCGAGAGGAAGCCGTCCATCTCGAAGAACTTTTTTGCAAACCCCTTGAGTCCGTCGAAACTGCCGCGGAAATTCCGCACCCATTCAACGAACTCGGGCCACGAGCTTGAGTCGCATATTCCAACGAGTTCGTCGGCGAGCCGAGAAAGCTCCTTCTCGTCGGTCGCGGCCCATGACGGCGACTCGCCCCATATCGACGACGCTTCACCCCACGCGCTTTCCGACGGATTCGCGCGAACGAGCGACTGCCACTTCTTGACGAAGTCGCGGTAGGAGCCGATGAAGCTCCTGACGTCCTCGCCGTTCATCGCGAGTGAAAATGCATCGGTGAACGCGCGGCGAGCGGACGCGTCGGTCCGGCGCAGGATAGAGAACGAAGTGCGGGCGAGTTCCTGCCCCGCGCGGTAGTCGTCCATTATCTCGACGCCGCCGTCAAGCCCGAGTTCAAGGGGGAAGCTCCTCACGATACGCATGAGGAAGCTGTCGAGAGTGCCGATCTGCGAAAGGTGCTGCGTCGCGATGACCTTGCGGAGATGCTTTGCACAGGAAGGGTCCTTCTTCGCGCGCTCAGCGAGAAGCGAGACGAACCGCTCAAATATCTCGCCCGCCGCCGCACGCGAAAAGGTAAGCGCGACGATTTCGTGCGGTTCAAGCCCGCCCTTTACAAGCGCAATCAGCCGCTCGGCAAGCGCCTGCGTCTTGCCAGTCCCAGCCGATGCCGCGATAAGGACGTTCGCCTTCATTGTTTTTATGAAACCACCGAAACTCCATATTGCGGGAAGCGGTGGTCTGTAGTAACGACAACCATGTTGCCAAGCATCGCCGTCGCGATTATGAATCGATCCGCCGGATCGCGATGTATATCGGGAAGTTCCGTCGCCCTAAACATGACTTCCTCCGACAGAGGCACAAGCGACAGCGAATATGCATTCATCAGCTTGTGCATAAGCGCCCTCGGCTCAAGAGGAAGTTCTATGCCCCCTTGCTTCCATTTCAGCGATATCTCCCATTCCGAAATTGGACTCACATACAGTATGTCCGCCTCGCGCATGGCCTTCATCACGGAGCGCGAGAACTTGCCGAACTCGCCATTCGCGAGCTTGAGGACTGCGCACGTATCAAGCAGTAGCGGACGCATCGCAGGCCTCCCAATCGGATGACGAATCATCGAAAAGGTCACATTTCACCTTGATCTTGCCAGCGAGCCCAGGTATCGGCTTGAACGACCTGCGCGGGCTTTCCAGCGGAACCAGCCTGGCGACAGGCCGCCCGTATCGCATTATCGTAAATGCGACCATGTTCTTCTCCACCTCAGAAACAAGGCTTGAGAAGTGCGTTTTCGCTTCGTTTACATTCATTGTCAACGGCATTTGGGGCCTCCTGTCCTTTGGTGGAGACAGTTTAGCAAATCTTGGTTTGTTGGTCAACTATGTCTGGGTGCAAGGCAAATCCGCAGCAGGAACCACCCCCACGACTCATATCAGTCATTCACTGTCATCTTAATTCAGAATAATATGTCACTTGCTCTCTGCATGCTCTAAACTACCTTGCCGTCGTCGGTCTTGGCAAATTCAACCTCGGCCTCTTCCTCGAGATTCCGCTCCGCGGCGTCCTGCCGACTATCGGTGGCTTCGGTGGGCTTGCCCCACGGCCACAAGAGGAAAGATCCCTTCGGCGGAACGGAGCCATACTGGTTCTTCTCCTTCATTCCCGGCCACAAGCCAATGACAATCGGAGCCGCGTCGCCGACCACTTCCCATATAGCGCCCAACGCATATGCCCCAGGGCAATTCCTGACGACATTTCTGACAACGACGTTGATGATCACATACAGCACAATCCACCATCCGGACAGCCCCATGTCGTGCAAGCGCCTGCACACCGCGTCGCAAAGCCAATACAGCACAACGGCAAAATTCACAAGTATCACACTTACAAGCACCAGGACGGGAGTATGCAACCCCAAACCAGTATGTGTTGTAAACCAACCGATCAAAATAAATGCCGAAATAACCAAGAGCACCTTGAGCCAATACTCGCGACGATTGGCACGTCTATGCCAAGCACCGCAATCGCACTCAGCCAACTTGCCGACTTCCTGCGACATTCCGCTCGAGTCAACGCTATCCGCGATAACTTCAGCGCCGCAGTAGGGGCAGCAGAACCGCTCTTCTCCGCTGTCGAACAGCGACCTTCCACATGACTTGCAAAACATGGCGCACATTATACCAAATTACGCCACGGACAAAATTGGCTCACCCTGCGCAAGAAATATGCCCTATGCGCTAGCCCTCAATCCGGTGAAGCTGGTCGGCGATCCATGCGGGGTCGACGCTTTCCTCGGGGGAGTTGAAGATCCAGTCGGCGAAATCCCACCGCCATTCGGACGTGTCGGTCGCAGGCCAGAAGACGCCGCGCTCGATGCCATCGACAAGTTCCTTCACCTTCGCCTCGGCCTCGGGAACATCCGCGCCCGAGAACGACTCGGAGTAGCATGTGTCAGCAACGGTCTTGGCGAGGATGCAGTACGAAGCCGTGATGCGCTCGCGCTTCGCTTCGGGGAAGTCAGGATCGGCGTCGAGCATCGCGCAGTAGAGCGGAAGCTGCAAGCTCTTCCAGACGCGGGTGCCGTCCTTCTTCGTCTCGAACGCCGCGGCGCGCGCAGCGCTATCCCACGTCTTGTAGTCGATGACGCACCACTCGCCAGTGCGCTCGTTGAAGTCGATGCGGTCACAGCGACCCGCGACGACTGTGTGGCCGTAGGCGACCTTCATCTTGCGCTCCGTCGCCATGACACGCCAGCCGTCCGCAGCGCGCGCGGCCTGAAGCGCGGCAAAACGGCGAAGCCGCCGCTTTACGCTCTCGCCCTGAAGCGCGACTATCGCCGGAATTTCAAGCCCGAAGCGCTCCACGAGAATCGCATCAACCTTCTCCTCAAGCACCGCGGCGATTGCATCGGCGTCCGCCGAGTCCTTTAGCTCGCCCTGCCCCCACGCCTCGAGCGCGTCGTGCGCGAGATTGCCGAACTCCGACGCGTCAAGCTCCTCGGCGCGATAGTCCTCGCTCTCGTTGTAGGTCTTGCGGAGGAGATAGGTAAAGGGGCAGTGCATGTAGAGATCGAGACTCGACGGAGAAGTCTTGCGAAGCTCGGCGTACTCTGGCGGCACCGGCAACTTTATCTTCCACCGGTCGGGAAGGTCGGCGGGCGGCGTCTCGCCTGTTCCGGCGCGCGTAGCATATAGCGCAATCACGCGGCGAACAAGTTCTTCGTCGTCCTTGCAGTCGAAGAGAAGACGCGAGGGCTTCATCACATCGCCCTTCCCGTCTACGGAATGGAAATGCACCGTCACCGCAGCCGTCTCGCGGCATGCGAGCGTCATCGCGAGAATCGTCTTGTCGCGCGCCGTCCGCGCCGTGTTGTCCACAAGCCCGAGCCCGCGGCGAAGCGAGTCAGGAAGAAAGGCATGGCCCACGACAGATTCCGGTACCTTCCCCTCGGCAAAGCCGGAAATCGTGACTTCGTCGGCGTCGAGGAACGGAAGCTCAAGCCAGCCGTCTGTCAGGATCGTATCGCCCTCGTCGGGCTCAAGCGAGTATGTCGTCTCGCCAAGACGTCGCTCGAACAACTCGAGCGCGAGGTCGCGCGGAACATCCTTTGCTAAGCACTCGTCGATTAGACCATTCACCGCCTCCGCTGCCGCCGCGAACTCACGCGACCGCTCGTCGCGTTCATCGAGGGCGAGCGTCGAAAAGATCGAGGCGAGAATCTGTCTCATGCCACGCTTCCTGAGCTGCACCTTCACAAGTTCGAAAATCGCGCGCAGCGTATGCTCCGTCTTCGGCGCGATGTCGTCGACCTTCGCGGGGATAAGCTGCTGCTGGCGGTTGTCGAGGTCGACGAGAGCCGCGGTGAGCTTCGCATCGTCGATCTTCAGTTCCGCCTTGAGCCAGCGCCTGACATCGCCGCCGCGCACAAACGCGGAGAAGACGGAATAAGAGGACGTTCGCGCAAGCGCGGCAAGCTGATGGGCGAGGTGTCCGAGCGAAGAGGTGGAAAGCGCCATCGCGGAAGGATTGTGTACCTTTAGCCCCTTCGCGCGAAGCGCGCCCTGTATCTCGGGAAAAGTCTCGGGATCTGCGAGGCAGAGCGCTGGTAGTGCCTCGTCCGGCTTTACCGACGCGAAGAGCGACGCGATCTTCGCGGCTTCGCTTGCCGCAGTTCCCGAGGCGGCGATCTGCGACATCTTAAGTTCCGGAGCGGCCGATACATCGGGAACGAGTTCCGTCACGGGAAGATTCGACTTCTCGAGGACGATGTTCATCACAGGAAGCGGATCGAGAACGCAGGCGACTACGGCTTCCTCGATGCCAGGAAACTCTATCGGCTTTGCGAGTTCATCCTTGAGCGCCGCAATGCGATCGCGCTTGCCACGCAGCTGAAGCGCGGCAAAGTACCGCGACTCAAGACCGGCGAGCTTTTGCCAGCGCTCGATCTCGACATCTGCAAGATCGCCAGTGAGTATCGAGCCGACCTTCTCTGCGACATCCGAAAAGGAAAGCGCGTTCGCGCCGAGGATGCGGCGGATGTCGGCAAGTTCGGCGGCGACGTCAAAGCCGCCCTTCCCGCCGTTCGCCTCCCTGAGCGCAAGCAGTTCGTCGGCGCGTCCTGCGATGTCGGTGGCGGAAAGGTCGACGAGGTGCGCAGGAGTCCTGACGAGCGGAGGAACGACGCCCGCGGGAAAGCGCCTCGCAAGCGCGTGGCGAAGGCGGCGACCGCTCTGCGCCGTCGGCACGACGACGAGAATGTGCGCGAGCGACTTTACGCCGGCTGCGTCAGTCCTCGCCCGCACGGCAAGAAAGTCGGCAACAGCGTCGACCGCCTTCCGCCGCGCGTCAAAAGGCTCGACACGCCTCTTGCCCTTCGCCTGTGGTCCGTCCATCGTCAAACGGTGCTACTTGAGGTTGCGACGCCCCTTCTCGGAGAGGTATTTCAGGAGATCGACAGGGCGGTCGGTCTGTATCATCGTCGCGCCGCGGGAGAGGCACCAGCCCCAGCTGCCGTCGGCATCGCCCTCGTGACCGCGCTCGTCGGTATGTCCAGCGCAGAGGGAGTCCCACAGCGTGTTGATCCAGATGCGCGGACCTCCATTCGCCTGCAGCTTCTCGAGCGACTCAAGGACCTCAAGCGGCTCTTCCTTCGCGAAGCAGAGCTCGTAGGCGAACGGGACCTTCTCCGCCTCCTGCCACGCCTTGAAGCCCTTCATGGCGTTCGGGTTGTTTATGTTGATGATCGGCATGTAGAGGAACGTACCGTCAACGATGCCCGCCCACTGGTCGCCCATTCTGCTCTTGAGGTCCTTCGGGGAAAAGCCGCCTTTGAAGATGACCTCGCGCTCGACACCGCAACGCCGCGCACATTCGGCGACGCCCTTCGGGTCGCGCGGGAACTTGTCGATGTTCACGAGTATCTTCCCCTTCGTCAGCGCAAACGCCTCTTCGAGAGTGAGTATCTCGTAGTCCGTAATCGTCTTTCCGTCCGTGCCCTTGAGACGGAACTTCTTGATCTCCTCGACCGTGTAGTCAGTGCTCGGTCCCTTGCCGTTGGAAACGCGGTCAAGAGAGCCGTCGTGCAAAAGGACGAATCTGCCGTCCTTCGTCTTTGACACGTCGAGTTCCACGATGTCCGCGCCAATGTCGATCGACCCCTTTATCGCGCCGACGGAATTCTCCGGCGCGTGCCGCCAGTCGCCGCGGTGCATCGTGACGAACACATAGCTCCTGTCGCGGCTTTCGAGCTTCGCGCGAAGAAGCTCGGTGCGCGTCGGCGTTGCAGATTGCGCATCGGCGTACGACGCGAGCGAAACGGCCGCGGTTGCGATTGCGGCCAACAATGTCATTTTCACTCTTTCCCTCCTTAGTCTGTTAGACTTTACCTGCCACAATTGCGCAAGCCGGCATGGACGAGCCACTCGCACAGCTTTTAATCGGCGAGCTCTTCCTGGAGAAGGCGGCGGGCGGAGCCGGGGCCCTCGAGGAGACGCGCATAGTAGCCCTCGATCTTCGCGGCGAGCGGAGTCGTCGTGAGGTCGAGGCCGAAGATCGTCGGGTTCGAGAGGATTTCGCGGATCTTACCTTCCTTCACCTTCGCCATAAGCTCGTCCTTGAGAGGATCGGGCGAGACTTCAAGCGGAGTGCCGTCGTCAAACGTGCCGTTCAAGTAGCGGAGCCAGCCCGCGATCGCAAGCGGAATCGAGACGAGCGAGCCGAGGTCGCGCCCTTCGCGGATGTAGCTCTTGATCGTCTCGCCAAAGCGGATGCCGACCTTCTGCGAAGTGTCGGTCGCGATGCGGCGCGGATCGTCGGGCATGAAGGGGTTGGGCAGGCGCTCGTTCACCACTTCGTCGATGAACGCCTTTGGCGAGAGAATCTTCGGATCAACGACCACGGGAAGCCCCTCAACATAGCCAAGACGCTTCACGAGCTTCACGATGTCGGCGTCCTTCATCTCCTCGCAGATGAGCGTGTAGCCGAGCAGGCACCCGTACATCGACATCGCCGTGTGGAGAGGATTGAGGCACGTCGTAACCTTCATCTTCTCGCACATGTTCACGGTGTCGCGGTCGCAGAAATAGACGCCCGCCTTTTCGAGCGGCGGACGACCGTTCGGGAACTTGTCCTCGACGACGAGATATTGCGGCTTTTCGGCGTTGACGAACGCCGCGATGAAAGTCTTCTTGTCCGTCACGATCGGCGCCATGCCCTCGATGCCGGCGTCCGCGAGCGACTTCTCGACCATCGGGTGGGGGCGCGGCGTGATCTTGTCGATCATCGACCACGGGAAGGAAATCTTCGACTCGTCCTTCAGGTAGTCGAGAAACGCGGCGGGAGCAAAGCCGTTCTTGACCCAGGCCGAGGCGACTTCGAGGACGGCGGACATAAGCTTCTCGCCGTTGTGCGAGCAGTTGTCCATCGAAACAACGGCCATCGGGAGAGCCCCTGCGCCAAAGCGCTCCAGAAGAAGCGCGGCTACTATCGACATCGCGTGGCGCGCCTTTGCGGGACCTTCAGCCATGTCCGCTTCGACAACCGGCATAAGCGAACCGTCGGTGCGGCGAAGCTGGTAGCCCTTCTCGGTGATCGTGAACGAGAGCATCTTGAGCGACGGCGCGCGGAAGATCGCCTTCAGCTGCGCGGCGGACTTCTCGTCCGCGAAGTTCGCCTTAAGTCCCTGGGCGACGCCGGCGAGAATCTCACGCGTCGTCGTGCCGTCGGGATTGAGAAGGACGTTCAAGGTCAGGTTGTCGTGCGCGTCGTAGATCTTGTCGATCACTTCGTAGTCGAACGTGTCGCACGCGATTATGCCGGTCTTGGTGAGGCCCTCGTTCAGCAGGCGCTGCGAGAGCGAGCCAATGAAGCCGCGAAAAATGTTGCCCGCGCCGAAGTGGACCCACTCGGGCGCTTTTGCAGTCGACTCGCGTATAGCGGCGATGTCGAACTTGGGAAGCGCGACGCCAGCGGCAGTCCAAGCATCCTTTTCGTTCAATACAGAATCAATATTCAGCTTCATTTCATCTCTCCTTTGTTTTCGTAAATTATATCAGATTTCGACGCCGCCACGGCGCAAAACTTCCAAGCTCCCCTCGGGGCCGACCTTGACGACTGTCGACGGCACTCCGCCTGGGCTTATGCCGTCGTCGACGACGATGTCAGCGGAAAGCCCGACATCCGCGAGCGCCGCAGGCGCGTCGGTCGCAGCCCTCTGCCCCGAAAGGTTCGCGCTCGTAACGCGCAAAAGTCCGCCGCACTTCGCAAGGAGCCGCCGCGTCCAGTCGTGGTCGGGAACGCGATAGCCCTCTCCGTCAAACACTATCGTAAGGCCCCCTGGCCACTTTTCCGTTAGCCGGTGCTTTACGGGCGTCGCCTCGACGCTCGCGGCAAGCAGGGCAATTGGCTTTTTCGCCTCGCGCCCCTTGATCGTGTAGAGCCGGTCAACGGCCTCTGGGAAGTCAGGGTGAGCGGCGAGTCCGTAGACCGTGTCGGTCGGGATCACCGCGACGCCGCCGGCAAGCAGGATCTTTGCTGCGGCCTCAAGCCCTTCTTCGTCACTCCTTACAATTCGCATCTTTTGCTCTGCGTACTTTGCGTCTCTGCGCCTCTGCGTTAAAACATATTCTCTAACAGCCGTGCAGCGAGTTTCACGAGCTCGACGCAGGGGCGCTTCTTGTAATACCCCTCCGTCCGCGCCTCGGGTGCGCCGCCCTGGGTCGCGCCGGTTCCGGCCAAGAGCTCGCGGCAGACGATCGAGCCGCATTCCGCCTTGAATTTCTCCGCAAACGCCTGCACATGCGGATATGTCGCCACCTTGTCGGGACCGTGGCGCATCCCGAGGACGAGAGCCGCGCCTGTCACCGCGCCGCAAACCTCACGCATACGGCCAACGCCGCCGCCAAGCCCGCACGAAACCTTCGCCGCAGTGTAGGCGTCCATGCCGAGTTCGTCGGCAAACGCGCTGAACACGGACTGCGAGCAGTTCATGCCGCTTCTGAAAAGCTCCTCCGCCTTCTCCTCGTGCGTCATTTCAGCAGCTCCAGTTCTTCGGGCGTGAGGTCGCGCCATTCTCCGGGGGCAAGCGCGGGATCAAGCGCGAGCCGCCCGACGGCGACGCGCTTCAGCGAGATGACGACGAGATGCGCGGCAGAGCACATGTAGCGAATCTGGCGCTTCCGGCCTTCGCGCAGGCGGAACTCGAGCGTCGTGACATTGCTTTCGGGGCCCGACAGCACTTTCACCGGAACGGGGCGGGTCACATAGCCGTCTGGCATCTTCACTGGCCCTCGAAGGACGCGCAGCTTTTCCTCGCTCCAGCGGCCGGCGGCACGGACAATGTAAGTCTTTTCGTGTTCGTAGCGCGGGTGGGTGAGGCGAAGCGTGAGGTCGCCGTCGTTCGACATGAGGAGCATCCCCTCGGAGTCCTTGTCGAGGCGGCCGACAGGAACAAGGCGCTCGGGCGTAGTGACGAGTTCCGCGACAGTCTTCCCGCCAAATGGGTCACTAGTCGAGCTCAAGACCCCTACGGGCTTGTAGAGCATCACCGTCCGCTTCGCCTCGGCCGCCGCCAGCGGCTTTCCGTCCACTGAAATCTTCGCAGTCGCCGGATCGACGCGCTCGCCTGGCTCCTTAACCACCACGCCGTCAACCGTAACACGCCCCGCGGCAATCAGTTCTGCCGACTTGCGGCGAGAGGCGACACCAGCGTGGCTCAATACATTTTGCAGTCGTTCTTCCATGTTTTGTTGAATTATACCAAAGCCTCATAATGGCCGCAAGGCACTTGACCGCGCGCGCGAAAATTGGTATATTTTGCGGCTAACTTTTTTGGGCAAAAAGCACCATGAATAGAATCATATCGAAAAGTAGGCTGTCCGACAACGTCTACAAGATGCAGATCGAGGCCCCTCTCGTCGCGCAGGAGCGCAAGGCGGGGCAGTTCGTAATCTTGATGGCAGACGACGAGTTCGGCGAGCGGATTCCTCTTACAATTGCCGACGCAGACGTCGAAAAAGGCACGATAACCGTCATCTTCCAGACGGTCGGCGCAACGACTACGAAGCTTTCGCGCCTTGAACCAGGCGACTCCATCGCCGCCCTTCTCGGCCCGCTCGGACGCCCCACCTCGATTCGCGGCGAAAACGGCGAAAAGCCGGGACATGTCGTCTGCGTTGGCGGCGGCATTGGAGTCGCCCCGATGCACCCGATCGCCCAGGCACTCAAAGCGGCTGGCAACAAGGTGACGATCATCATGGGCGCCAGGAACGAAAGCCTCTTCGTCATGAAGGACGAGATGGCTGCAATCGCCGGCGAAAACCTGATTCTCATGACCGACGACGGAAGCTCCGGCCGCAAGGGCCTCGTGACGGAGCCCCTGAAGGAGCTCTGCGAAGCCGGCGCGGTTGACGAAGTCATCGCTATCGGCCCGCCCATTATGATGAAGTTCTGCGCCCTCGCCACGAAGCCCTACGGCGTCAAGACGACGGTGTCGCTCAACACGATCATGATCGACGGCACCGGCATGTGCGGCGGGTGCCGCGTGTCGGTCGGCGGCAAGACGAAGTTCGTCTGCGTCGACGGCCCGGAATTCGACGGACACGAAGTCGACTGGGACCAGATGCTTTCGCGCATGGGCGCGTTCAAGCCGCAGGAACAGGCCGCGAAGGAACACGTTTGCAAGGCAGGTATTTTCAAATGACACCGAAAGAGAAGATGGCTATTCCGCCGCAGGCGATGCCCCAGCAGGACGCAGCGGCGCGCGCACACAACATGAACGAGGTCGCACTCGGCTACACTGCCGAGATGGCGAAGACCGAGGCGTCGCGCTGCCTGCAGTGCCCGACTAAGCCGTGCATGCAGGGTTGCCCTGTGGCGATCAACATCCCCGGCTTTCTCGCAAAGGCCGCTGACGGCGACTTCGCCGGAGCCCTCGACATCATCAAGGAGACTTCGCTCCTCCCGGCCGTCTGCGGACGCGTCTGCCCGCAGGAGAAGCAGTGCCAGAAGTTCTGCACGATGGGCAAGCTTCTCAAGGACGTCGACAAGGCGGTTGCGATTGGCCGCGTGGAGCGCTTCTGCGCCGACCTCGCCCGCGAGACTGGCGCCGAAAAGCCAGTCGCCTGCGCGCCAAAGACCGGCAAGAAGGTCGCCATCGTCGGCTCTGGCCCCGCGTCGATAACGTGCGCGGCGGACTGCGCGAAGGCGGGTCACGACGTCACGGTGTTCGAGGCGTTCCACCGCTGCGGCGGCGTTCTCGTCTACGGCATCCCCGAGTTCCGCCTCCCGAAGGCAATCGTCAGGCACGAGATCGAGGCGATAAAGCAGCTCGGCGTCAAGATCGAGCCCAACTTCGTTGTCGGCCGCACGCGCAAGCTCAAGGACCTCATCGAGAAGGATGGTTTCGACGCCGTCTTCGTCGGCACTGGCGCCGGTCTTCCGAAGTTCATGAACATCGAGGGCGAGAACCTCAACGGCGTCTTCTCCGCAAACGAGTATCTGACTCGCGCAAACCTCATGAAGGCCTACCTCGAAGGCAACGCCGACACCCCCTTCTGGCACGGCAAGAAGGTCGCAGTCCTTGGTGGCGGAAATGTCGCGATGGACGCGAGCCGCATGGCCCTCCGCCTCGGCGCCGAGAAAGTCTACCTCATATACCGCCGCAGCGAAGCCGAGATGCCCGCGCGAAAGGAAGAGGTCGAGCACGCGAAGGAAGAGGGAGTCGAGTTCCACATGCTCGAGAACGCCAAGCGCGTCTTAAGCGACGGCAAGGGCGCGGTTGCGGGGCTTGAGTGCCTAAAGTACGAGCTTGGCGAGCCCGATGCCTCGGGACGCCGCAGCCCAGTGGCGATCGAGGGCAGCGAATTCGTCCTCGATGTCGACACTGTGGTTGTTGCAGTCGGCAACGCGTCGAACCCGCTTATCCCGACAACGACCGAGGGGCTCGAGATCAACAAGCGCGGGAACATCGTCGTCGATCCCGAGACAAATATGACGTCAATCCCCGGCGTATTCGCCGGTGGTGATATCGTACTTGGAGCCGCGACCGTGATTCTCGCCATGGGCGAGGGGCGGAAAGCCGCGGCGGGAATTTCCGCCTACCTCAAGAAGTAATCACATTTCCTCGAACTGGTCCTTGCCCACACCGCACATGGGGCAGGTCCAGTCTTCGGGAAGGTCCTCGAAAGCAACGCCGTTGTTGTTTTCGGGGTCATAGACGTATCCGCACACTTTGCAGACGTACTTCTTCATTGTATCCTCCTTTTCTTAATTTAAGGATGCAAAACTTACCCGATCTTCGAGTGGTATTCCTGTAGCGAACGGACCTCGCCCTTGCCGCCCATAGCGGCGGCAATGCCCTCGACTGCGGCCTGCGCAGCGGCAAGCGTCGTGAGGTACGGAACCTTGTACTTGATCGCGGCCTGGCGGATGCGGCAGTCGTCCGCGCGGGCGTCGCGACGGCCCGAAGGCGTGTTGATGATGAGCTTGACCTCGCGGTTCTTGATCGCGTCGAGAACATCGGGGCGACCTTCGCCGATCTTGGCGATGACCTCGGCCTTGACGCCGTGTTCGACGAGCCACTTCGCAGTGCCCTCGGTCGCAATGACCTCGAAGCCCAACTGCTCGAAGCGCCTCACCGCGGAGACCGCGTCGGCATGCTTCTCGGAAAGCGAGACGAGCATCTTGCCAGGCGTCGTCGGGAGCGCAAGCCCCGCCGCTTCCTGCGACTTGAAGTAGGCAAGTCCGAAGCCATCCGCAAGACCGAGCACTTCGCCGGTAGAGCGCATCTCAGGCCCAAGCACAGGGTCGACCTCCGGGAACTTCTCGAACGGCAGCACCGCTTCCTTGACGCCGAAGTACGGAACGACGTGCCGCTTGTCGAGGCCGAGCGACTTCACGGTTTCGCCGAGCATAAGCTGGGTCGCAATGCCGGCCATCTGGACGCCACCGACCTTGGAGACGAGCGGAACCGTGCGGCTGGCGC